>JAYUYE010000486.1:0-10273 GCA_043752985.1 Myxococcales bacterium | reverse complement strand
TCTCCGCTGCCGAGCTATGACCGAGCAGGGCGTCGAGCCGGAGCACGGGTAGCTGCTCGTGGCGCACGCTCGCGACCGTTGCATCGGCATCGACGAGCGTGGTGTCGACCACGTGGACATTCGGAATCGCGTAGACCTGGCCGCCTACCTTGAACAGCATTGCCTGCGCGAGTGCGGTCGACAGGGGGAGCCGGAGCGAGAACGTCGTGCCGCGCCCGGGCGTCGACGAGACCTTGACCTCGCCGCCGAGCTTGGACACGGTCTGGCGCACGAGGCCGATGCCGATGCCGCGGCCGGCGAGCTCGTCGGCGTCTCCGCGCACCGAGACGCCCGAGCCGAGCAATGCGTCGAGGATCTCGGCGTCATTCGCGAGCTGCGCGCGCGTCGCGCTCCACTGTCCGGTCAAGACCAGTCGCTCGCGGAGTGCTGCCGTGTCGATGCCGCGGCCGTCGTCGGAGACCTCGAGCACGAGGAGGTTGCCGTCCTGCCGCGCACGGATCGTCACGGTCGCCGTTGCCGGCTTGCCCTTCGCCGCGCGCTCTTCGGGCGGCTCGACGCCGTGCGCCACCGCATTACGAAGTAGCTGCGTGATCGGGTCGACGAGCTGCTCGGCGACGGCCTTGTCGAACTCGGTCTCCTCGCCGATTGTCTTCAGCTCGACGCGAACGCCGGTTGCACGACGCAGAGCACGCAGCGTGCGCGCAGCGTGCGTCATCAGATCGCGCGCGGGCCCCATGCGGATGCGGGTCAGGCTCTTCTGCAGGTCGCCGATCGTGCGGCGTAGCGCCTCGATCTCGTCGAGTAGCGCGGCGGTGGTCTGGCTGAGCAGCGCCGCTTGACCTGCGAGCTCGCTCTCGGCCTCGCCGAGTGCAGCGCGGCTCAGCTCGTTCGGCGTGTCGAGTGCGTCGTGCAGGTTCTGCCGCGTGCGTGCGAGATCGCGGGCGAGCGTGCGAAGCAGCTGCACGCGACGCTCGATGCGCGTTCGATCGAACAGCAGCTCACCGGCGCTCGACATCAGCTCGTCGATCCGCTCGGGCTCGACGCGCAACCACGCCTTCGTTTCGGGGATCGGAGCACCGTCGGGCAAGTGCTCGATCACCGGCTCGGGCGGCGGCTCCACGAACGGCGGCGGCAACGACATCGGGCGACGATTCGGCCGCGCGATCTGATCGATCTGATCGCGGATCTGGTCGGCGGCAACATCGCCCGCGGGCTCGGTCGCGACATCGAGGTAGCCGCGCAGCGCATCGGTCACCTCGACGAGCAGATCCGCCGTCGCAGCGGTCCATGGTGATGGCTCGCGGCCGAAGGCGGCAAGCGCGCTCTCGAGGCGATGCGAGAGATCGACCATCGTGTTGAGCCCGACCGTGCCTGCCGCGCCCTTGAGCGTGTGGGTCACACGCATCATCTCGGTCAGCGCATCGGGTGTCGGCTTCGCCGAGCCACCGGCCAGCACGCGCGTGGTGACAGTCTCGAGCGCGTCTTTGGCCTCGTCGCGAAACAGCTGGCGCAGCATCGCCAGCTCGTCGGCATCGAAGTCGAGCTCGCCGTCGCTCATGTCTTGGGCTCGGCAGTCCCGGCGGCGGTGATCATCTCGAGCGCGTTGCGGACGATCATCGCCGGGTCGAGCAACATCAGCGGGCGGCCTCCGGCATCGACGATCGAGCCGCCGCTCTCGTGCAGCGAAGCGACGTGATCGACCTGGTCCACACGCAGCGCGCAGATCACGCCTTCGGTCTCGAGGACGAGTGCGCCGTCACCCTGGCGTGCGGGCGGACCCGCGGCCTGGCCGAGCACCGCGCCGACATCGAGCACCGGCAGGATCGTCCCGTGGAGATTGCACACGCCACCGAGCGCCGCGGGTGCGGTCGGAACCGCGGTCACGAAGCCCAGGCTCACGACCTCGCGAATCCACCGTAGCTCGACCGCATAGCGCACCGCGCCGATCGTGAAGACGATGACGTTGCGCAGCTCCGCCACGCGTGGAGCATACATCGGAGCCGTCGGCGTGGTCGTTCACCGCGCCGTCAAGGGCGACGGCTACGTCGACGGAATCAGCTAGCGGCCTTGGACTCGAGCACGAGCTCGGGCCGCGCCCGGTTCTCGACGACGTCGCGGGTGACCACGCATTCCTTGACGCCGGTGAGCGACGGGATCTCGTACATCACGTCGAGCATCACTTCCTCGAGGATCGCCCGCAGGCCGCGAGCACCAGAGTTCCGCCGCGCGGCCTCCTCGGCGATCGCGGTCAGCGCGTCCGGGCGGAAGATCAGCTTGACGCCCTCGAGCTCGAACAACCGGTGGTACTGCTTCGCGAGCGCGTTGCGAGGCTTCCACAGCACCTCGGTCAGTGCGTCGACATCGAGCGCATCGCACGAGACGATCACGGGCAGCCGGCCCATGAACTCCGGAATCATGCCGAACTTGATCAGATCCTCGGTGCGAGCCTCGCGGCGCAGTGCATCCTTGTCGTCCTCGGCCGTCGAGACCGCCGCGCCGAAGCCAAGGCCGCGCTGGCCGGTCCGGCGCCGCACGATGTCCTCGAGCCCGTTGAACGCGCCGCAGCAGATGAACAAGATGTCGGTGGTGTCGATCTGGATCAGCTCCTGCTGCGGGCGATTGCGCGCACCGTCAGGGGTGATCGTCGCGGTCTTGCCTTCGAGAATCTTCAGCAGCGCCTGCTGCACACCCTCGCCGGAGACGTCGCGCGTCGGGGAGGGGCTGCCGCCCTTGCGCGCGATCTTGTCGATCTCGTCGATGCAGATAATCCCGCGTGCAGTCTTCTCGACGTCGCCGCCGGCCGCGCGGAAGAGCGCTTTGACGACACTCTCGACGTCCTCGCCGACGTAGCCCGCCTCGGTCAGCGTGGTGGCGTCTGCGATCGCGAACGGCACATCGAGCTTCTTGGCGAGCGTCTGGGCGAGCAGCGTCTTGCCCGAGCCCGTGGGCCCGATCATGAGGATGTTGCCCTTCTGGAGCTCGACATCCCCCGCCTTGCCGCGCATCCCGATCCGCTTGTAGTGGTTGTAGACGGCGACGGAGAGGGCGCGCTTGGCGGCCTTCTGACCGACGACATAGCGGTCGAGCTCATCGACGACCGCGCGAGGCGGCGGGTACTTCGGCCGCTCCGACGCCTCCTCTTTTGCGAGGATGTCGTTACACAGCGTCACGCACTGGTCGCAGATGAACACGCGCGGTCCGCTGATGAGCTTGCGCACCTCGCGCCGCTGCTTTCCGCAGAAGGAGCAATGGAATTCTTCCATCCGACGCCAATTCTTACATGTTACGGGGGCCTGGCAATAGGCGCGATCAAGCCTTTCCCCTCTCAGAACAGGTAGGAAAGGGTGGGCCGGGAGCGAGCGGCCACAGGTGCTTGTGCGCGCTGCGATTGCGCGGGATCACTCTGCGGTGCGAGCGGTCGTCATCTGTGCGGAACCTGACGTCCTCCAGGACCCGAGCTCCGTGGCGGCCTTGCTCGCGGACCTGGGATGCCGGGCGACCCTGGGGCGTTTTGACCTGGGTGGCCTCGATCTCGACGCTCTCGCCGACCGGGCACCCAACGTCGTGATCGTCGAGGCCGGGGACGACATCGCGCGCGCACAGAAGACCATCAAGCGCCTGCGCGACGACGGCCCACTGGTCGAGGTCCCGATCCTGGTCGCGGTCACGGTCGCTCGCCTGCAGGCCCTCGACTTTTCGGTCGGGTTCGACGACTTCGTTCTGATGCCGATCGTTCCCGCCGAGCTGTACGCGCGGATGCGGCAGCTCGACTGGAAAACAGCGACGTTTGGCTCGGACGAGGTCCTCAAGATCGACGATCTCGTCATCGACATCGCTGGCTACGAGGTGCGGATCGCGGGGCGCCGCATCGAGCTCACGCATCAGGAGTTCGAGCTCTTGCGCTACCTCGCGCAGCATCGCGGCCGGGTCTTTACCCGTGAGGCGCTTCTGGAACGGGCGTGGGGGTACCGCTATGCGGGTGGGACGCGGACCGTGGACATCCACGTCCGCCGTGTGCGGGCCAAGCTCGGTGAGATGGGATCGTGGATCGAGACTGTCCGCAACGTCGGCTACAAGCTGCGCGGTTAGGGTAATGTGGTGGCCGTGGCGGGGCGGGCCTCGATCGTCGGCGCTGCGGTGACGCACGTTGGGAACGTGCGCGAGCACAACGAGGACGCGCACTTCTTCGATGCCGAGCTCGGCCTCCTGGTCGTCTGCGACGGCATGGGGGGGCATGCCGCCGGCGAGGTCGCGAGCGCGATCGCGATCAAGACGATCCGCGAGCGCTGGTCGGATCCCGAGACCCAGGAGGTCGCCGACGTCTGGCTCGCACGCGGAACCGCGATCGCAAAGAAGCAGCTTCTGCAGTGGCTGCGCGACGGTGTGCTCGCCGCGCATCACGCGATCGTTGCCGAGGCCGAGCGCGACACCGCGAAGAGTGGAATGGGGACCACGCTGGTCGCTGCGATGGTCGTGGGAAGCGAGCTCGTGTTCGCGCACGCCGGCGATTCGCGCGCGTACATGGTGCGCGACGGCATCTCGACACAGCTCACCGAGGACCACACGCTGCTCCAGCGCCTGCTCGCCGCCGGCATCGAGGTCGATGTCACCGGCGATGGCGCGCGGTTTCGCAGCATGCTCACCAACGCGCTCGGGATCGGCCAGGAGTGCAAGGTCACCACGTTCGTCGTGCCGCTCGCGGACGGTGACCGGTTCATGCTGTGCAGCGACGGGATCAGCGAGTATGTCGACGAAGCCGAGGTCGGCGAGGTGCTCGCGAAGCAGCCGAGCCCGGCGCGCGCGGCGCAGAAGCTCGTAGAGCTCGCACTCGAGCGCGGTGGTGCCGACAACGCGACCGCGGTCGTCGTGCGGGTGCTCGAGGCGGGAGATAATCCGATGCCTTCGGCGCAGCGCCGCCGCGACGACCTGACGATCAGCCTGTGCGAGCTGTGGACGGAGAAGGTGTCCCCGCAGCAGCGGCTGCGGGCGATGCGGATCGCGGTCACGCGCGAGATCCCGCCTGGCGAGAAGCTGCCCGCACACTCGTTCGGCGATCGCGTCGCGTGGATCGTCGTCGAGGGGGAGGTCAACCAGCACGGTGAGCCGCTCGGGCCGGGGTCGTTCGTCTACCCCGAGTCGCTCGTCGCGGGATCGCAGGCTCCGGGCAATGACGCCCTCGCGGTCGCCCGCACCGAGGTCCGCGCGGTGTCGATCCGCAACGATGACTTCAAGGAGCTGTGCGACGATGACCCCGAGCTCGGCGAGGCGCTGCTCGAGAGTCTTGCCGCGATCATCCGCGCGGCCGGCCGCGACGCGATGGCCATGCGGCCAACGCCAATGCCGAGTGCGCAGGTCAACTCGGAGTTCTCTCTCGCGACCACCGATCCCAACCTCGTCGCGATCGCCCGTGCGCCGACGCCGAGCTCCGTTCAGCAGCTCGTGATGCCACTGCCGGCATCGAGCGATCCGCAGACCGCGAACAGCCCGGTCACCGACACCAGCGACCCGAGTCTCCTCGTCGCCACGCGCGATCCGAACGAGCCGGAGATCGAGGTGTCGCTCGAGATGGAAGCGGACTTGCCGCCGGAACGTCAAGGCGTCACGAAGCCGATCGTCCACACCGACGACTCGAGCCCCGAGATCACGGTGTCGCGCGACGATGGCAGCGCGAAGATTACCGAGACCGTGACCGAAACGAACGAGTCGACGTTGACGCTCACCTTCGAGGAGCCGACCCGCACGCGTCCCGTCACCGCGGAGGACGGGAGTTCGGCGTCGGGGACGATCGAGTCGGAGCTTCCCGACGAGTCACTGCGTCGCGTGTCCGACGGTCGGGGCGACGACTGACTCTCCTCAGCGCGTGTAGTCGGTCAGCTCCATCGCGATCTCGCCGAGCTCGGTCGACGCGGTGACCTTCAGCGGAACGCGATCGGCATCGTCCGACAGCCAAACGGTGAACGTGCGCGCGGGCTTGTTCGACTCGATCGTCATGTTCGGCTTCGCGCGGTACGACTTGCCCTCGAACATGATCGCGCGCCGGTTGCCGAGAGCGCCGCCGATCGTCTGCTCGCCTGCGTACGTGACATCGATCCGCCACAGCCGGCGACCGCCGATCACGTACACCGTGCGCGCGGCCCCCTTGGTGGCCTTCCAGCCGCGGAGCGCTGCCATCGCGGTGTGGGCATCGTTCACGACGACGTTGCCGAAGTTGATCTTCGTGGTCTTCGGCTCCGGATCCGTGGGCCGCTGATACGTGACCTCGGCGATGCCGCCGGAGAACTTCGCGCTCGCCGTCGTGCGCTTGCCGCTGTTGACGATCAACGATTCGAGGCTGATCGGTCGACCGCTCTCGACGTCGATCACGGATGTCGCCTCATCGCTGATCTGCTTGAGCAGGGCTGCGGCGCCCGCCGTTGCTGCGCGCGACTTGACGACGATCACCTGGCGGCCGTCGAGCTCACCGGGTTGCCCGACCGCGAGCTGTGCCTCGCCGGCGAGCACGCCCGAGATGTGGACCTCGAACGCCATCGTCTCGCCGGGATGCAGTCCGAGCGAGCTGGCGGCTTCTTGTGCCGCGACCGGCGCCGGTGGTTGCGACGTCATCGCATCCGCACCGGCGCACCCGACCACCATCCCGAGCAGCCATGCGCGTCGCATCCTCCATGGTGTGAACGAAACAGGCCTCCCCGGCAAGCGGTGGTAGCGTCCCGTCGTGGGAACGGTCACCAAAGTCGGCATCACGCTCGGGGATCCGGCAGGAATTGGCCCCGAGATCGTCGCCGCCGCTCTCGCAGCAGCCCCGGATGAATGGCGCGCGCGCTGGGTCGTCTATGGCGACCGGGAGCCGCTCGAGCGGGGCGCGCGTGCGATCGGCGTGGCGCTACCTTCGGTGACCATCCTCGGCGACGGCACCGGCGCGAGCGCGGTCGCCGGTGCGCCCGACGAGGCTTCGGGTGCGGCGCAGGTCGGGTATCTCGAGGCAGCGGTCGCGGCGGCAAAGCGCGGCGAGCTCGCGGCGATCGTGACGGCGCCGATCTCGAAGACGTGGGCCAAGCGAGCGGGCTTCGCATTCCCGGGCCACACCGAGATGCTCGCAGCACGACTCGGCGCCTCCGATGTCGTGATGATGTTCGCGGGGCCGAAGCTGAAGGTCGCCCTGGCGACCGTGCACGTCCCGCTCGCTCGCGTCGCCGAAACGCTGACGACACGCGGCCTGCGCCGGACGATCGAGCTGCTCGCCGAGTCGCTCGTCCGCGATTTCGCCATCGCGGCGCCGCGGATCGGTATCGTCGGGCTCAATCCGCACGCAGGCGAGGGCGGGCTCCTCGGCACCGAGGATCGCGACGTGATCGCGCCAGCGCTGTCACCGCTACCGCCGTCGACGCTCGTCGGCCCACTCGTTCCCGACGCCGCGTTTCGCGATGCACTGCACGGCCGCTACGACGCGCTCGTCGCGATCTATCACGACCAGGGATTGATCCCGGTCAAGCTCGTCGACTTCGACGAGGCGGTCAACGTCACGCTCGGCCTGCCGATCGTGCGGACCTCTCCTGACCACGGCACCGCGTACGACATCGCGGGCAAGGGCATCGCGCGTTCGATCTCGATGCAGCGCGCACTCTCGCTCGCGCACGAAATGATCGAACGTCGCCGGTGAGTAGCATGCGCGCTACTCGAACATGTCGTACGGCTCGGAGCTGACCTTCTCGCCCGTGACCGCATCCACGAGCGTACAACCGCTCGACAGCCGCGTGCCCGGCGCCAGGAGGGTACGGTCGTCGCTCAGCATCTTCGTGCGCAGCGTGTTCGCGAGGCGGCGTGCCGCGGGCTCGGCGGCACTCGCGATCATCGCGCCTAATATAACGCTTTGAGCGCGTCGGAGTCCGCGATGATCACCTTGCGGCCCTCGGTGAGAATCAAGCGCTTGCGCTTGAACGTCGACAGCGTGAGCGACACGGTCTCGCGCGTGGATCCGATCAGGTTCGCGAGCTCCTGGTGCGTGATCTTGAGCGCGACGAGTGTGCCGCGCGCATCGTCGACGCCGTACTCGCTCGCCAGCTTGACCAGCAGCTCGGCGAGCTTCGATGACACGTCGCGGAACACGAGCGCTTCGACCTTGTTCTCGAGCTCGCGGCGGCGGGCGATCATCAGGCGGGTCATCGCGAGACCGAGCGCGGGGTGGCTGTGGATCAGCTCCTCGAAGTGCACGCGATCGACCTCGGAGAGCAGGGCGTTCTCGACCGCTTCGGCCATCTCGGTGCGCGGGCCGCCGTCGAGCAAGCAGCTATCACCGAACAGCTCCGCCGGGCCGTGATAGGCGAGCGTCAGCGACTTGCCGTCGCGCGTGACCTTGCTGACCTTGATGCGACCACCGTGCACGAAGAACAGCGAGCGACCCGGATCGCCCGGCAGATAGATGACGTCGCGCCGGCGTGCTTCGCGCAGCTCGACACGCTCCGCCATTCGCGCGATCGCGTCGGGCCCGAGGTCGGCGAGCAGCGGTACCTTGCGGAGATACCAGAGGACGCGCTTCGGGTCAGGCACGGCAAAAACGTAGCATGGCTTGCATCTAGGTTGACCCGTGTTGTGGGCATTACGAAAGGTGAGGACAGGCTCAGACGACGATGTCAGCGTCGCCGGGATCGCCGGGAGTCGCGATTCGAACGGTTGCATCGCGCCAGCCCGGCATCCGCGCCATTCGCTCGGCGAGCGGTGCAACGACGAGGTCCTCGATCGTGCGGCGGAGCGGACGTGCCCCGAGCTTGGGATCGTGGCCGAGAACGGCGAGGCGGGCACGCGCCGCGGGCGTCATCTCGAGACTCAGGTTGCGGGCGACCAGACCCGGGCGCTTGCGAAGCTTGTCGAGCTCGAGCTCGACGATCTTCTCGAGCGAGGCAGTCCCGAGCGGGCGGAACCACAGGATCGAGTCGATGCGTCCGATCAGCTCGGGGCGGAAGAAGCTGCGAATCACGCTGAGGTGACCAGTCCCGGTGTCCGTCGACGAGAATCCCTTCGGTTTCGGATCCGCGGCGCCGAGGTTCGTGGTCATGACGATCACCGCCATGCGGAAGTCGACAAGGCGGCCGAGTGAGTCGGTCAGCCGGCCATCGCCGATCACGCCCAGCAGCAGGTCGAATGCGGCGGCATCCGCCTTCTCGATCTCGTCGAACAGGACGACCGAGAGCGGTTGACGGCGGATCCGATCCGCGAGGCTCGTGCCCGCGGGCGACGGTGTGATCAGGCGGGCGATCGCCGAGGGGGTGACGAGCTCGCTCATGTCGACGCGGACCAGCCGCTCCGCATCGCCGAACAGGTAGCGCGCGAGCTGCTTCGCGAGCTCCGTCTTGCCGACTCCCGTCGGTCCTGCGAACAGCAACGTTCCGACCGGGCGTTGCGGGTCATCAAGGCCGGCCTTGAGTCGGGCGATCACGCGCGCGGCGACGAAGCACGCTTCATCCTGTCCGATCACGCCCTTCGCGAGCGCGAGCGCGATTGCCGCCGTGTCGAGCGCACGCTCGGGCGCGAGCAGATCGACGGGCAACCCCGACCACGCGCCGAACGCCTCCGTCAGCTCGCTCACGGTGAGCTCGAGCGTGGTCGACCTCGACGTCGATCCGCGGGGCGGGTTGGTGCGCGTCGACAGGTAGTCCACGAACGCGAGAGCCTTGCCGGGGAATGCGGTGTCGCGGCGGAATGCGGACAGCAGCTCGACAAGGCGGCGAGCTGCGTCGTGCGACAGCGCGACAGGTGGCTGCATACGCGCTCCATATGGCTCGAGCAGCGCGATCGTCTGCGCCGGTGTCGCATCGGGGATCCGCACGATCCGCAGCGAGTCGATCAGCGCAGGATATTTCTGGCGGGCACGCACGAGCTCGGCTTCATCGCACTCTGCGATCATCGAGAGCTCGCCGGAGATCACCGACGGCGCGAGCAGGTCCGCGATCGAAGCACCATCGCTCGACGGCGCCAGGATATCGGCGAGGCGATCGACGAACACCAGGTCGTCGCTCTCGTCGAGCTCGTGCACGATCTGCAGGCAGCGCTGCTGCCACATGCCGAGATAGATCATGCCGGCGACGATGCGATCCGCGCTCGTTGCCCACAGCCTGCGGTGGCGGCCGCTCTTGCCGCGCGCGCGATCGAGTAGACCACGTGCGATCCGGCGAACCAGCGAGGATTTGCCGGAGCCGCGCGGACCGACGAGCAGCAAGCTCGGCATCGCTTCGTCGTCGAGCAGCGGCACCAGCTGGTCGAACACGGGGTCAACGCCGAC
>JAYUYE010000485.1:0-4314 GCA_043752985.1 Myxococcales bacterium | reverse complement strand
GTGTGCTCGCGCGCGCGATGATGCACATGGCCGGCGAGGTCAAGTCGCGGATCGGCGAGTTGACGCAACAGCGCGATCTGATGTCCGTCGTGATCGGCGGTCTGGTCGAGGGCGTCGTGGTCGTCGAGCGCAGCGGCAAGATCCTGCTCGTCAACGATGCTGCGAAGCCGCTGGTCGGGGAGGGCGACGAGGAGCTGCCTCTACCGCTGCGACCTTTGATCGAGCGCGCACTCGCTGGAGACCAGGCCGATGCGGAGCTCGCGTTGCGCGGCCGGGAGGTGCGCGCGAGTGCGCGGCCACTCGGCGATCCGGGTGCGATCGTCGTGCTCTACGATGTCACGCGGATGCGCGCGCTCGAGGCGGTGCGGCGCGAGTTCCTGTCGAACGCAGCCCACGAGCTCCGCACGCCGGTGACCTCGATCTCCGGCTACGCGGAGACGCTGCTCGGCGGTGGTGTCGACGCGGCCACGTCGAAGGAGTTTCTGACCACGATCCACCGCAACGCGAACCGGATCGCGTCGCTCGTCTCCGACTTGCTCGTTCTCGATACGCTTGGCGGGCGCCCGTCGATCGTCGGCGAGCGCACGCCGGTCGCGCTGGCGCAGGTCATCCAGGACGCCGCGCGCACGACCAAGGGCGTGTCGCCTGGTGCGCGGATCGAGGTCGAGGTCCCCGCCGACCTCGCCGTGCTCGGCACTCGCGAGGGTCTTGATCATGTCGTGCAGAACCTGATCGACAATGCGGTCAAGTACGGGGCCGGGACACCGGTCAGGGTCGAGGCCAAGCGCGACGGCGATGTGGTCCGGCTGTCGATCTCGGATCGCGGGCCGGGGATCCCGAAGGGCTTCGAGGACCGCGTCTTCGAGCGGTTCTACCGGATCGACGCGGGACGCAGCCGGGCCGTCGGTGGCTCCGGGCTCGGGCTGGCGATCGTGAAGAGCCAGATCGAGGCAATGGGTGGGCGAGTCTGGGTCGAGGGGAATGATCCAGGTGCGCGCTTCGTCGTCGAGCTGAAGCTGGCATCTCCCTCCGCGACTTTGTAATCTGCAGGCATGCGGATCACGTCAGTCATCGCGTTCACGCTCGCGCTCGTCACCTGGAATCAGGTCGCTGGTGCCGAGGTCAAATGGGATTCCAAGGGCTGGGTCAAGCTCGGGGAGCGCGACGTCGATGGTCGCGTCGACAAGGACACGATCACCGTCGGCAAGGCTGAGGGGAAGTTCAGCAAGCTGACGCTGCTCGTCGACAAGAGCGACCTCGAGCTCCTCGACTTCGAGATCACGTTCGGCAACGGCGAGAAGCACAACCCGAATGTCCGCCATTTCTTCAAGGAGGGTGCGCGTACGCGCGTGCTCGATCTGCCCGGCGACGAGCGGATGATCAAGACGATCAACCTCAAGTACAAGAACATCGCGGGCGGTGGAAAGGCACACGTCGAGGTCTGGGCGTGGAAGACCGAAGGAGTCGGGGCTGGCAAGCCGTCTGCCGCGCTGTGGGATCATGCGGGCTGGACGAAGCTCGGTTCGCGCAGCGTCGGTGGCAAGGTCGACAAGGACCGCATCACGGTCGCGCGCGTGAAGGGCAAGTTCGAGAAGATGACGATCGTCGTACTCGACAGCGATCTCGATCTGATCGACTTCGTGGTCAAGTTCGGCCGTGGTCCGGTGTGGAACCCCAACGTCAAGCACGTGTTCAAGGAGGGGCAGCGCACGCGCGTGCTCGACTTCCCGGGCGGCGACCGGGTCATCAAGTACATCGACATGAAGTACGCGAACCTCGCCGGTGGCGGTAAGGCTCGCGTCGAAGTCTGGGCGAAGTAGATCAGCTACTGCGCCGGTTCGCGCTCGAGCTCGGGCGCACACGTCGACACGCCAGCGCCGACCACCTCGTACGGGATCCGCGGCAGGACGAGCTCGTACTTCCCGGTCTTGCGATGAATCGCGTGGACGATGTTTGTGTGGTTGATGGTCGTGAACACGTAGAACACGCCGCCCCAGTGCGCGAATGCGTAGGCCTCGATCTCCCCAGGTCCCGCAGCGAGCTTCATTCGCGCGCCGATGACCTTGCCGGTCTTCGGATCGATCTGCTGTACAAACCCACCCGAGACCTCGTCGGGGAAGTAGCCGAACAGCGCACCATCCGCGGTGCCGGTCAGCTCGGGATTACGCTGCTGGTCCGCTGCGATCGTCGCGACCGGCTGCCACTGCGGCGAGGGTGAGGTGGTGTCGAGGACCGCGAGCTGCTGCGACGAATCATTGCCCGCGAGGTAGAGCTTCTCGGAGACCGGTCCATCGGCAGCGAAGCCCATCCCGAACGTGTCGGGTCCGTCGTCGGGGTCGCCGGCCTTCGTGCAGTGCGCATCGAGGATCGACACGCGATAGATCCGGCCGGTGGTGTAGAGAACCCACGCGATGCCATCATTCGCGACTGCCATCGAGAACGGCTGACCCGCGGTCTCGCATGTCAGCTTGCCGATCATGTGGAACGGCTCGCCCGGAAGCCGCTGTGGATCGAAGCTCAGAAGGTTGTGGTCGGAGTCGACGACGTAGACCAGCTCGACGCCCTTCACGGCGCATGTGCTCGTGCAGGTGCCCGAGCGGCATCCGGCCTTGCACTCCTCGAGCGTCTTGCCCGGCTTGGTCCCGACGCACTCGACGACCTTGTCGCCGACGCAGACCCGAGGCTGCGCTGGATCACATTTCGCGGGAGCCGGCTGCGCCTCTCCGCTTCGTGGTTCCCCGAGCGACGGGCTCCTGGACTCGGGCGCGCGCTCCTTGCATGCTGTGATCGCAGCGATCGCGAGAATCAGTGCAGCGGCCAGTCTCATCTGCCGGACGATAGCGGACGAGGTCAGGTCGTCGGACGGACGAGAGCTGATTACTTCTTCGGTGCGGCCGAGCCGGAGCCGGTCGCGAGTGGCGGCGCTTCTGCCGTGCCGGCCGAACCGGTCGCGGCCGAACCGGTCGCGGCCGAGCCAGCCGCCGCAGCTGCGGAGCCCGACCCCGTGCCGGCCGAGCCGACCGCGGCCGAGCCTGCCGCGGATCCATCCGCTGCCGAACCGGTCGCCGGCGTTGCTGCCGAGCCTGCCGCAGCCGATCCGGATCCCGTCGCCGGCACGCTTGGCATCATCGGAGCGGGCTCGGGCTGGAGGACCTTCTCCTCGTCCTTCTTGCCGGAACAAGCCGCGAGGACCACGAGCGCGGAGAGGAGGGCGGCTTTGATCATGGGGGGACCCTATCGCACGGGCGGCGCGATGCAACGCAGCTCAGTCATCGTAGATCGTGATCAGATCGTAGCCGCGGGTGGTGTCCCGCGCGGTGAACACCAAGGCGAGGCCGCCCTTGCCACCGGTGCAGCGAAATCCCACGACGCCACCCTGGGTGAGCCAGGCATTCGCGTGCGTGCGCAGCGTCGCGTAGCCGGGCGGCGTGCCCTCGGGGAGAGGCCCGAATGCCTGGCCGAGCATCTTGCCGTACCCCGTGCGCGGTTCGCTCGCAACGCAGCCGCCGGTGCCGACCGTGCGCTGCGCGAGGAACGTGTAGAAGTTGCCGACGTTCTTGCGCTCACGTTCGGCCGGGTAGGGGGTGCCGTCCTCCGCGGCGAACTGCGCCTTCTCGCCATCGGTCAGGTTCGTGAGCCGACCGTTGAGGTCATAGCGGTGCAGCAGGATCTCGTACTCGCCGACCGCCGCGAAGTCGAACAGCGCGACGTACGCGTCCTTGCTCTGCTTCACCGCGGTCTCGAACTCCGCGACCACGCGCTCGGCGAGCGTCTGCGATTGC
Source organism: Myxococcales bacterium (assembly GCA_043752985.1). Lineage (GTDB taxonomy): Bacteria > Myxococcota_A > Polyangia > Haliangiales > Haliangiaceae > JABFXX01. The sequence goes on along the minus strand of JAYUYE010000485.1, from coordinate 532 downwards.
TTCGGCTGCTCGACGGTCTTCGCCGGGCATCCGGCGATCATCGCGAGCGTGGTCAGCGTCAGGCTGCGTGCGCCCATGTGTCCCCGTAATCCTCGAGAGCTGTGCCGACCGGAATCCCGAGCGCCACGAAGCCCGGCACCAGAACCTCGCGAACGCAGGTCGAGAAAATCACGCGCTCCTCGGCCGGCGTCATCAGGCCGTGCGTGCGCACCGCATCCGTGACCTCGCCGTCGGGGCGCTCCGCTTCGACGACGTTCGCGACACCGCGTAGCGCGCGCGGCAACATCGCGGCGGCGGCATCGATCACGCCTTGACCGCCGACGTCGATCGCGTGGCGCATGTACGACCAGCCGAGGCGCGCATGCATGACCTCGTCGGAATAGATCGAGGTGAGCACCGCCTGCGCGGTCGGATCCGTTGTCAGGTCGCGCGTTGCCGAGAGTACGGTTGTCGCGTACGTCTCCGAGACGCAGGACACGAGCATCGTGTTGGCGAGCGCCTGGTGAAGCTTGGGACGTTTCGGGTCATCGGG
>JAYUYE010000484.1:0-4314 GCA_043752985.1 Myxococcales bacterium | reverse complement strand
TCGGCGTTGCGGAGCACCTCGAGGCGCGGCTTGATCAGCGGACCGAGGCAGCGGACCGCGAGGCCCGGACCGGGGAACGGCTGGCGCGAGATCATGTGCTTCGGGAGGCCGAGCTCGAGGCCGAGCTGGCGGACCTCGTCCTTGAACAGCTCGCGCAGCGGCTCGACGAGCGACAGCTTCATCCGCTCGGGTAGACCACCGACGTTGTGGTGGCTCTTGATCACGGCGGATGGGCCCTTGAACGAGACGCTCTCGATCACGTCGGGATAGAGCGTGCCCTGGGCGAGGAACGTGGCGCCCGCGATCTGCTTGGATTCCTCCTCGAAGACGGCGATGAACTCGTACCCGATGATCTTGCGCTTGGTCTCGGGGTCGGTCGTGTCGGCGAGCTTGTCGAGGAACCGCTTCTCGGCATCGATCACGCGGAGGTCGACCTTGAAGTGATCGCGGAAGATCTGATCGACGTACGTGCGCTCGCCTTTGCGGAGCAAGCCGTTGTCGACAAAGATGCACGTCAACCGGTCGCCAATCGCCTTGTGGATCAGCGCCGCCGCCACGCTCGAGTCAACGCCGCCTGAAAGTCCGCAGATCACGCGGCCATCGGTGCCAACCTGCGCGCGGATCCGCGAGACGGCCTCGTCGACAAACGACGCCATCGACCAGTCGCCGGCCGCGCCGCAGATCCCGAACAGGAAGTTGCCGAGCAGCTCGGCGCCGCGCGGCGTGTGAACGACCTCGGGATGGAACTGCACGCAGTGGATGCGCTTGGTCGCGTTCGCGAACCCGGAATACGTGCAGTTGTCCGACTCCGCGGTGTGCGCGAAGCCCACCGGCAAGCTCTCGACGTGATCGCCGTGCGATGCAAACACCGAGAGCTCGTCGCCCTCGGTGACGGTCTTGAACACACCCTCGGTCTTCTTGACGCGGACCATCGCGCGGCCGTACTCGCGCTTCTCCGCGGGCCGAACATCACCGCCGAGAAGCTTCGCGGTCAGCTGCGCGCCGTAGCAGATGCCAAGGATCGGGATCGCGAGCTCGTAGAGCGCGGGCTGGATCGTCGGCGCACCCTCGTCGTAGACCGACGACGGCCCCCCCGAGAGCACGATGCCGGTGGGCTTTAGCGCCCGGATCTGCTTGAGCTCGGGGTCGAGCGCGATCGTGTACGGATGGATCTCGCAGTAGACCGCCTGTTCGCGGATCCGGCGCGCGATCAGCTGGGTGTACTGGGAACCGAAATCGAGGACCAGGATCAGCTGATGTGCCACGTGTCTTCACCGAGCTTGTGAGGTGATTGAGATCGGCCGAACGGGTGAGGTGATCGAGCTCATTCCGCTCGGTAATTCGGCGCTTCTTTGGTGATGATTACGTCGTGAACGTGGCTCTCGCGGAGCCCCGACGACGAGATCTTCACGAACCGCGCCTTCGCGTGCATCTCGGCAATCGTCGCGCAGCCGAGATACCCCATGGACGCGCGCAGGCCCCCGACGAGCTGGTAGATCGACTCGCGCAGCGGGCCCTTGTACGGGACGCGCCCCTCGATGCCCTCCGGCACGAGCTTGGCGGGCGCCTCGACGTCGGCCTGGAAGTAGCGGTCTTTCGAGCCTTCCTTCATCGCGCCGATCGAGCCCATGCCGCGGTAGCTCTTGTACGAGCGGCCCTGGAACAGGACGATCTCGCCGGGCGCCTCGTCGGTGCCGGCGAACAGCGAGCCGATCATGACGGTGTCGGCGCCCGCGGCGATCGCCTTCGCGACATCGCCCGAGAACTTGATGCCACCGTCGGAGATGATCGCGACGCCACTGCCCTTCGCTGCCTGCACGGCATCGCCGACCGCGGTGAGCTGCGGCACGCCGACGCCCGCGACGATGCGCGTGGTGCAGATCGAACCAGGACCGACGCCGACCTTGACCGCGTTGACGCCGCAGTCGATCAGCGCCTTCGTGGCCTCGCCGGTCGCGACGTTGCCGGCGACGATCTGCAGCTTCGGGAACTTCTTGCGGGTCTGGCGGACGGCCTCGAGCACGCCTTCCGAGTGACCGTGCGCGGTGTCGAGGCAGATCACGTCGCAACCCGCGGCGATCAACGCCTCGATCCGGTTGTCGCGATCCGATCCGACGCCGACCGCAGCACCGACGCGGAGGCGGCCGAAGTCGTCGACGGCAGCGGCCGGGTTCTCCTCCGCCTGCTCGATATCGCGGATCGTGATCAGGCCCTTGAGCTTGCCGCTCGCGTCGATCACGAGGAGCTTCTCGATCCGGTGCTTGTGAAGGAGCTCCTTGGCTTCTTCGACCTGGACGCCGTCCTTCACCGTGACCGGATTCTTGGTCATCAGCTCACCGACCTGCAGATCGAGGCGGCGCTCGAACCGGACATCGCGGTTGGTCAGGATGCCGAGCGGACGATTGTCCGAATCGACGACCGGCAGGCCACTGATCCGGTGGTGGCGCATGATCGCGAGCGCATCCTCGAGCGTGCGCGTGGGTGCGATCGTCAGCGGATCCACGACGATCCCCGACTGCGCCTTCTTCACGCGGCTGACCTCGCGGGCTTGCTCCTCGATGGTGAGGTTCTTGTGGATGAACCCCATCCCACCCTCGCGCGCCATCCGGATCGCCGTGGCGGCCTCGGTGACGGTGTCCATCGCCGAGCTGACGAGCGGCATCCGCAGCGGGATGGAGGGAGTCAGGCGAGTGGTCACGTCGACGTCGCGCGGAATCACTTGGCTGTACGCGGGGACCAGCAAGACGTCGTCGAATGTGAGCGCCTCCCTGAGCTGGTCCTCGAGCATGGCGCACCATACTCGTGGGGTATGACCCCGACAAGACGCCTGGAGGGACGAGGCCCCATCACCGGGGTGAAAACTCCCAGGGGTACTCGACGCAACACGCCGATTTGATACCGACTACGGTGGCACGCGCATTGATGCTCCTCCGGGTTTGCCGGGAACCACCATGAGACAACTACTCTCCTCGCTTACGTGTCTGGGCCTCGTCGTCCTTGCCGGCTGCCCCGGCAAGGCGCCACCAAACAGTGGTGATGACGGCCCCGAGGTCGATGCCGCCGTCGAGGGCGATGCGCCTGTCGCGGACCCAGGTCAGCGCCTGACCGGCAAGACCATGGATTACTTCACCGCCGCGACGCCGATGGCGGACGCGATGATCGCGAGCGATGGCGTCGCTCCCGCCATGATGGCGACCAGCATCGCCGGTGGCGACTACGCAATCGACGGCGTGCCGACTGGCAGCAAGGTCTACTTCTCGGTCTCGCGCTCGCCGCTGTATCGGCCGACCCGCAACGTGCCCGTGACGATCGCGGGGGCGGCCGTCGTGCAGGACCTCTACATGATCACGATCGTCGATGCGAACCGGCAGTACACGACCGCGGGGCTGCCGCTGCCGGTCGCCGGCAAGTCGATCCTGATCGCCGAGCTCAAGAAGAACAACGGTACGCCCCTCGATGCGATCCCACCGGGAAACATCACGCTGGTCGATGCGAACGGCGTCGTGATCCCCGGGACCACGGTCCCGTTCTTCATGGGCGCGACCGACGTTGACCCCGCGCTGCTCTTGGCGACGATCATCGCGGGTCGCTCGCGCGTCGCGATCCTCAATGTCCCGCCCGGCAACCACACGCTGAAGGTGATCTATCCGGCAGGCGGTGGTGGCAACACGACGATGACCGTGCCGGTCACGACCGTCGCCGATGGCGCCACGCTCGCGGTCACCGGCGGCATAGGCGGCGGTGGCGGCGGCATGATCACGAACCCGACGTTCGCGACGCACATCTATCCCAAGCTGCAGAAGGCGGCGCTCGGTGGCCTCGGCTGCGCGAACTGCCACACCGCGGGCGGCGTCGCCGGTGGCATCATCCAGTATGACCTCGGCGCGACGATCACGCTCGAGAACATGAAGGCGCGCCCCGGCCTGATCAATCTCGTGGCGCCGGCGGCCTCGCTGCTCCTGACGAAGCCACTCTACGAGCCCCCGCCCTACAACCACCCGAACGCGACCTTCATCGACATCAACGACCCCGACTACAAGCTGTTCCTGCTCTGGATCACGCAGGGCGCGCTCCCCTGAGTGGTCCCCCGGGCTCCCACCGCCAAGATCATCGAGGAGCCTCGGAGCGGCCCGCGCGGGCGAGCTGCTCGCGGCACCCCGAGAGCTTGGAACCGCGCTAGTTCGCGTCGGTCGCGAGCGTCGGACCGTCAGGAATCGAGACGAGCTCGTCGGGTACCTTGGCGCCGCTGCGCTGCAGGTTCTCGGCGATCGCAGCAGCCGCGAACCGGCGCAGGTCGGCAAGCACGTCCGCCGC
>JAYUYE010000483.1:0-4316 GCA_043752985.1 Myxococcales bacterium | reverse complement strand
GGAACGTGGTCGCGGTCGTGCCGACGCGGGCATAGGTCAGGTTCGGTCCAAGCGATGCGAGGCCCGGCGCACCGGCCGAGAGGTCGGCGGCGCTGCGGAGCTCGAGCTTGGAGACCGACTGCCGCAGGGTCAGGATGCCGCTCAGCGCGGAGAACATCTGACCGACGACCGGCGTCGGCGGGACGACCAGGAAGTCGTCGACGATCAGCGCGTTGCTGGCGGAGTCCGTCACCGTGAACTCGCCGAACATCGCGTTGAGCGCGGTCACCGAGGCGCCCGGCAGCGAGACGATCACACTCTCGAGCGTGAGCGCGCGCGGACCACCCGTCTTGACCTCGGCATACGTCACGGCGACCGGCGCCGGCACCGCCTCGGGACCGGCAGCAGTCACGGTCACGGCGGTCACACCGTCGAGCTCGGTCTGGCCCTGGAACAGGGTGACCGTGCCGTCGATCGAGACGCGCGCGCCGATCGTGGCGCTCGCCAGGGTGGGAGCCATCGCGCCGGTGTAGACGAACAGACCGGAGAAGTCCGCGCCGGTGTAGCCCGCGTCGCCGACCTTGACCTGAACGAAGAAGCCGTTCGAGCCCTTGCCCGTGACAAGCGCGTTGACGACATGGACCGCGGTCCCGACCGGGACCATGCCGTTCTTGATCTTGTAGATCGTGGTCGCGCAGCCGGCCGCGCCCGGGTTCGCTTCGGTCGGGCACGCGTCGCACGCATCGCCCTTGCCGTCGCTGTCGCCGTCGGCCTGGTCGGTGTTCGCGATCTCCGGGCAGTTGTCGGTCGCGTTTGGCGCGCCGTCGTGATCGCGGTCGTTCGGATCGATCGAGCTGCACGACGTGGCGTCCGGATCGAGCGGGCATGGATCGCACGCGTCGCCCTCCTCGTCGGCGTCCGCGTCGCCCTGCATGCCGTTGTCGACGGGGCGCACCGGGTTGAACACCATCGGGCAGTTGTCGACGGCATCCTCGAGACCGTCGCCGTCGCTGTCGCTCGCCGACACCGCACCGGTGAACACGGTCGAGCCGAGGGTCGCGGTCGGCCGCTTCGGCGTGCACGACGGTTCGTTCATCGGCGCGCCGCAGGTGAACGCCGGATAGATGGTCGCGCCGGCGGACGCCTTGAGCGCGGTGTACGTCTTGCCGGCTTCCGCCACGAGGCACAGCTTCTTCATGGTGCCGCACACGTCGACGGGGTCGCAGGCCACGCCGTCCGTCAGCGCGGTGGTCGCGACGTCATCGCCGTAGAGGACCTTGCCGCCTCGCATGACCATCACGACGTCCTCGGGATTCGCCTCGATCACGGCGCGATACGCCGGCTTGGCGTTGCGCCGGAAGATCGTGATGTCGGCGACCTTGCCGGGCGCGAGCACGCCGATCACGTCATCGGTCGCCGTGACGGACGCCGCGTTGACGGTGACCATCTTCCACAGCTCGATGTCGGTGAAGTAGCCGCCGAGGTAGGTCTTGTTGAAGCCATCCGCGCACGCGAGCTCGCGCAGCATGTTCATCGAACCGCTCGGCATCCAGTCGGTACCGAGGGCGATCTCCACGCCGACACGATGGGCGACGGAGACGCGAGCGGTGTCGCCGTAGAGCGTGATGTTCGAGCGCGGCGACCAGATCATCGCCGTGCCGGCCGCCGCCATCGCGCCGTAGTCCGCGGGCTGGAGGCCGATCGCGTGGATCATCGCGGTCTTCGCGATGACGAGGTTCGTCGACACGCCGGGCGCCATGGAGTCGTACACCTCCGAGCTCTGGCACAAGAACTCGTTGCGCGCGGTCGCGTTGACGCCCTCGGAGGTGTGCGGCTCGTACGAGTCGACGTTCGCGATGTCCGCCGGGGTCGTGCCGTCCGCGCCGTAGTTGCAGTCGCCCGCGCGGCGCGTGCCGCCCGAGTCCGCGAGCGGGAACGTATCGAAGTTCACCTGCTTCTGGTTGAGGCCTTCCTGGTTCGCGCTGTCGAGGTTGCGCAGCAGGCCCGGCTGACCACCGGAGCCGACGATCGAGGTCGCGCCGCCCATCAGGAACCGCAGCTCGCCCCACCGGATCTGATCCGCGCTTGCGCCGCCCGCCGCCGGGATCTTCGGCTTGCCATCGAGACCCTTCCGCCACTGCTGGCGATCGTCGTAGCGAACGCCGGTGTCGGTGTACGGGTTGTTCTGCGTGAACGTGATGTGGTCGTGCGTGTTGATCAAGCCAGGCGAGATCGACGCATCGGGACACGTGACAACGGTCTGACCGGCCTCGGCGCAATTGCAACCGACGCACGTGATCGAGCCCTGTGAATCGACGGCAACGCCGCCGCCGTGGAACAGCCGGGTCGGCGTCAGGACCTCGCCGCGCAACAGCTTCGCGGGACCACCGGCGGTGACGACGCACGTTCCGGTGATCACCGGCGGCAGTGCCTCGCACGTCACCTCTTCGAACGGCGGGGCGTCCGTCCCCCCATCGCCCGGCGCATCGGGCGTGGCCGGGTTGTCATCGCACCCGCTACACCCAGCGGAACCAACGAACACAGCGAACGCGACAGCAAGGAGGCAAAGGCGCATGAAGGGCGGCGAACCTATCACTGCCCCCCCGGAACCTCGACGAAAAAGACCGGTCACGCCGGCTCACGGCCGCTGTGATCTGCGTCGCGAATCGAGGCTGCGCAGCCTCGCTACCGTACTCCAGCTCACTGAAGCGACGGCACGGTGACAGGACTCAGTCGACGGGTTGCTCGAGCGAGTCGGCCACGAAGCCCATGACCTCTTCGAACATCTGGCCGAAGTCGTCGTAGAACTGCTGGTCGAGGGCGTTGTCGCGCGCGTCGAACATCAGGACGGGGTACTCGCCCTCCGACGTCTCGCGGCTGACGTCGAGGCAGAACCACTCCTGGGACTGCGCACCGAGCCCGACCACGACGAGGTGATCGGCGAGCTTGCGTTCGACACGCGCTTCTAGCGTGCGTGTCACAACGTCGGAGCTGCCCACGAAGTCGTGGACGATCCCGAGGTGCGGAGGAATCGCGATCCCACCGAACGTCCGCAAAAACGTCCGGTACGACGGAGGAAAGGTCACGCCGAGAGCTTCCTCGGCAGCGGTGATGGCGGACTCGGACACCGGCCCCGCGATCTGGCACGTGTTCTCGTGCTCACGCAGGCGGCGGCGAACGCGTTCGACGAGCTCGATGGTTTCGGACGTCATGGCGAATCGTCATCAGTATGCACGGGAGCGATCACAAAACGCTTCCATGAAATCGCGCGACGTTTGTGCGACTTCGATCGCGGCGCCGCGGCGTTGACTTTCAGCCGAGGCGAGGCATCGCCGGAGGAAACGTCAGCGAGTCGACGACGGCGAGCTCCATGTCCGTGTCGGTGATCTGAAACGCGGTCTGCATGACGCCGATGAACGGGATCACCCGCCAGCTCGGCACCGTCGCCGGGATCTCCGCGACGAGTGTGTAGACCACGATCCAGTAGCGATCGACCGGATCGGGGAGCGTATGCGCGACGCGCGACAGCTCGCTGAACACCTGCGCGTCGGGCGCGCGCGGACGACGGAACGACCGGTACAGCTCGCTGTCGAGCTCCTCTTTCGAGAGCTGGAGATCCGGGATCGCGTAGAAGAAATCGCGAACCCGGAATCGTTGATCGTCGGTCGCCTGGCCGCGCGCGAGGGCGCGAAGTGCGAAGACCTCGCAGGCGAGCGGGATCAGGTTCTTGATCCGCAGAAACCGATCCTCGAGATACGGCCCGAGCTGACCCGAGCGCGCGAAGTTCAAGATCTGACCGGACTCGAGAGGGCTGATCCGCAGGGTGATCCGCAGCGCCTCGAGGAAGCTGAGCTCGCCGGCGTGCAGATGCTCGTCGGCCGCGGCGACCTCGGAGGCCATGCCGTACGCGGCGAGGCGGTGAATGCGCGCGGGTAGCCCCTTCGCGATCGCCGGCGCGCGTGCCGCCGCGTTGGTCGCGAACCGGATCGCGTCGCTCGACAGGTCGATCAGCGTCCGCGCGGCTTTCGCGCCGAGGCCCTGGAACAGCGCGTGGCCGGCGACCTGACGCTCGAGCACGGCGGTCTCACGCGGATCGATGTGACCGTCCGCGTGCATCGCGCAGATCATCGCCTCGATCAGGAAGCGCCGGGGATCGTTCGGCTTGAGCCCGCCGCCGAACAGACTCGCGACGCTGCGATCCATGGACGTGATGATTCTAGAGTAACAGCGCGTCGAGCGCGATCACGAGAGCGACCGAACCGCCGGCCGCCGCCGCCGCGATTGCGATGACCCGCCCCGACAGGGTCGGTCCCGCGCGCCGGAGCAAATCCGGCGCC
>JAYUYE010000482.1:0-4318 GCA_043752985.1 Myxococcales bacterium | reverse complement strand
TCGGCTTGCCGAGCTTCGCCTCGAGCAGCGCCTCGTACTCGGCCTTTGCTGGCTCGTAGTCGTTGAACGGGACGTGCGTGCGCCAGTCGCCGACCTTGCCGCTGCGCACGAACATCAGGATCGTCGTCTGCGAGGTGTCCCCGTCGTAATCGGTCGGCGGCAATGACATCGTGATCGTCTCGCCCTTGGGATCGACCTTGACGCCGAACTCCTTGCCGTACGTCGCCACGATCTCGGCGGGCGTTGCACCGATCAGCGGACGCTCCGCCTTCTCGAAGCCCCACACAGGACCGGGCGCGCCGAAGAACCTCGCGAGCGGCATGTAGCGCGCGTACGAAACGTCAAAGTCCTCCGGCTTCTTGATCTCGGCTGACACGCGCAGCCCGCGCGCGGCGTCGAACCACGTGGTGCGTTCGCCGAGGGTGTCCTTGATCTTCTTCGGGGCGCCCCACTTCGCGTCGTACAGCTTCATCAGATCCGCCGACTGGGTGGGAAATCCGTACCCGGGGTACGAGTTCTCGGTGCGGAACCAGACGCCGTAGCTCCGCACGGTGCCGTCCTCGTTCGTGTGGAGGATCACCATCGTGGGTCCCGTGCTCAGCGGCGTGGCCGGAAGCTCGAACTTCGGATCGTTGTCGCCACGCGTGGTGTCGACCCCCATCTTCTCCATGTCCTTCTTCATGTCCGCCATCATCTCGTCGGTCTTCGCCTTGACCGCGGCGCTCGTCTTCTCGACCTTGACGAACTGCGCGAGGCTCTTGGCGATGTCCGCCGGCTTCTTGCCGAGAATGTCCTGCGGCTTCCACGCGAGCTTCGTGGTCTCGGGCTCGACGAACGCTATGAGCGGCATGAATGCCGAGACCTCGAGCTCGCGGCGGCCGTCCGCCTCGGCAGGGCCGAGGACCGCGCGCAGGCCCGATGCCTCGTCGACCCACGCGTGCGCAGGCTTGGCACCGCTCGATACGATCGGCGCTCCCCATGCGGCGGTCAGCGCATCCGCGATCCCCGACGGGAGAGAGAGGTCGACCTTCACGAGCTTGTCGGAATCGAAGTCGAGGCCGGCCTGGGCGTAGGTCTCGCCGAACTTGCCGACGATCTCGCCGACCCGGAACGTGCCGGTCTTCTTGCCGTCCTCTTCCTCGAAGAAGTTCGGGCAGACCTTCGCTGCCTCGGCAGGGCTCATGCCGAGCTTGAGACTCGACAGCGGCGCGAGCAGCTGCGGCGTCTTGCCGACGACGAGCTCCGCGGGCTTGGCCGCCGTGGTCTCGCAGCCGCCCTTGCCGGATTTCTCGCCGCTGCTTCCTGACCTGGACGTGCCGTCGCCACCCTTGCACGCTGCGATCACGAGGAGAACCGCTCCGAGCTTCTTCATCATCGACCGGACTCTATCCCCTGACACCGCCGGCCAACCCACATTGGGGTGAAACTCGACGACGATCGATGCGTCCTCTCGTCATGGATCCCCGTGGCCTCCTCGTGCTGACAGTACTCGCGGCCTGCGCCCAGCCCGGGCACGCCGAGGAAGCCCCCGCGCCGGTCCCACCTCCGGTCGCTGCTGCGGCGCCAGCGGCACCCTTGGCCGTTCCGAGCGCGCCGCCGAGCTGCATCGCAGACGGGACGCCGTACGCCGTCGCGATCATGCGCGAGCGAGTGACGCTGCTCGCTGCGCCCGACCTCGAGGGCCGATCCCCTGGCACATCCGGCGATGCGCGCGCGCGGGCGTTCATCGCCGAGCAGTTCGCGTGTCTCGGGCTCGTACCGGCGGGCTCGAACGGCAGCTACGAGCAGCCGTTCACGGATGACGGTGATGCAACCGCGAACGTCGTCGGCTACGTGAAAGGCAGCGACGAGGACGGCGACATCATCGTGGTCGGCGCGCATCACGATCACCTCGGCGGCGGCTACCTCGGCGCGAATGACAACGCCTCCGGCGTGGTCGCGTTGCTCGCGGTGGCGCAGGCCGTTCAGCAGCGTGCGACGCCCCCGAAGCGAACGATCGTGTTCGCCTCGTTTGGTGCCGAAGAGCGCGGCATGCGCGGCTCCTACCACTACGTCGCACATCCGCCCGATGGGCTGCCGATCGCCCGCGTGGTGCAGATCGTCAACCTCGACATGGTCGGCAGTCACGCGTCGCGCGGCTTCGTCGCGGCGATGGGAACGTTCCGCGGGCTCGCCGCGACCGGCGTACTCGCGAAGCTCGACGACCGATATCCAAAGCTGAGCGTCGGGTTCGGCGGCGTCGCGCGCGGCTCGGACCACGAGCCGTTCTGCAAGCAGGGCATCCCGTACGTCTTCTTCTGGACGCCCGACAAGAGCTGCTACCACCGCAAATGCGACACCGCGACGCGCGTCGACTATCCCCGGATGGTCGACATCGCAGCGCTCGCGGGCGATCTGACCGAGGCGCTCGCCGACAGCGACACGGATCTCGCCGACCTCCGCCGGACTCGCGGCTGCGCAGGGACCCGGGCCGGGGAAAGAAGTTAACCCGCAGACCGATCGCGATTGCCGGGCGTCGAGGCCCGGATGCGAACCTGTCCGTCCCTGGTCTTGATCCTGTCGCTGGCTGCGTGCGAGCACGCGAGCACCGCGACCTCCTCGTCCACCCTGCCGGAGGAGGAGCTCGCGCCGGCGCCCGAGGCGAAGCTGGCCCCGCCGCCACCGGCGCCCGAGGCGAAGACCGTCGCACCGACGGACTGCCCACCGCCGCGGATGACTCGCGCCGCGGTCAAGTGGAAGGAAGGCTGCGAGCCCGTGCGCGTCACGAAGAAGCCGCTCGCCGCGCCGAACATCGCCGAGATCGAAGCGGCGACACCGTGAGCGAGCCGAAACCGAACCGCCACGGCGCCGCAGACACCAACGGACCACGATCGGGTTCGGATCGTGGTTCTGGCGTGGTGGCATCCCAGGTGCCGACCACGTGGCTCCTGGTGTGCTCGTGATCGACCTCGCGACCGACAGCTCCCTGTTGCGGCGGTTCGTGCGCGACCTCGACGCGACGTCACCGCGGCCCTCCCCGTGTCCTCCCCTTCTCGACGCGGTCAGTGATGAGGACCGGGACGCGGCTCGCCTCGCGTGGGCCGCCCGGATCGTCGACGAGTACCGCTCGGTCGCCGTGTTCTCCGAGCTGCTCGGGCTGCTGACGGATCTCGAGGCGCCGTTCGCCGCTCTGTGCGCGGTCCAGCGGCTGATCGGCGACGAGCTCCGGCACACGCAGCTCGCCGCGACCGTGGTCGACTGGCTCGGCGGCAGCGCCGACCTCTCGATCGATCTCCGCGACGTCGGGCTTCCCCCGCGTGGCAGCGCTCCCGCCGCGGTCCGCGCACTCCACATCATCGGGCGCGAGCTCGTGGTCGCCGAGGAGGAATCCGTTCATGTCCTCGACGCGTACCGCCGCGCCTCGAGCGACCCGGCGATCGTGGCGATGCTCGACATCTTGCTCGTCGACGAGGTCCGTCATGCGGCGGCCGGGCGCGCGTTGCTCGCGCAGTTCCACACCGGGCACCTCGCGGTCGCGTGTGGCGAAGCGCTGCCGGAGCTGGCGGCGCTCGCCGCGGCAGATCGCGCCACGCTGCGCGAGACCTACGCCGCGACCGCGATCGGGGGGCCGGGACGTGCGCTCGGTGCGAGCATCGAGCTCGCGGACCTGATCTATCCGGCGACGCGGCGGCGGAGATCCTGCATCGAGGCGCGCCAGGTCTGATCGCCATGCCAGCGCTGAGCGAGCTCCGAGACCTCGGCGACGCGATCGATCACGTGCGTTGCGAGCCGGATCAGATCGGCCGGCGGCTTGGCTGGATGGGCTCTCACCCACTGATCCACGATCTCGGTGTTCGCATCCTTGCGGCCGGCGCGGCCCTGGAGCCGGGCAACAACCTCGCAGGCGGCGAGCGCCTCCGCTCCGAGATCTGCGTCGAGCTCGTCATCATCGAGCTCGTGGACCGAGCTCAACGTGTTGTGGACGAAGGACAGGTCCTCCGCATCCACCAGGTCGTGCGACCAATCACAAGCCGTATCGTTGTCGAACGCCCCGGTTCCCCAAGCACCCATGCACGCTGACTACCGAATCGCGAGGTGCCCCGTCAAGTACAGTCTGCATGCGTGGCGAAGGAACAGGCCGATCTCGCACGCGCTCACCGACGCTGCGGCGGTGGCCTGGGAGGGGGAGGATTTTTTGCTGTGCAAGGGAGCAATTTCACGGGCTGATTCTGGCCGCGCTTCGCAGCTGACTTGTACGCTGGCGCCGGTGCGGGCCGCGATCATCGTCTGCGTGCTTCTCGGGCTCGCCCGCACGCTGCACGCGGCTCCCGCTGCGCCG
>JAYUYE010000481.1:0-4327 GCA_043752985.1 Myxococcales bacterium | reverse complement strand
CCGCTAGAAGGTCATCCGGCCGCCATCGCGCAGCGCGGTCGGAACGAGGACGCTGGGCTCACCGGTCGTGATCATCCACAGCTGATGCGCGGCGCGGGTGACGCCGATGTGCAAGAGGTGCCGCGCCCAGTGCTGGTCCGGGTAGCTCGGCTTGTTGACGTCGACCATGATGACGTAGTCGAACTCGAGGCCCTTGACCGAGGTGACGTCGGTGACGTCGATGCCGGGCTGGAAGTTGAACTCGTCGCGACGGACGCGGCGCAGCGCCGGGACCTCGGCGCGACGCAGGCCCTCGAAGTAGGCGTCGGCCTGCTCAGGATGGCGCGAGATCACGGCGCACGATGCGGTCGGCTCGCGCGCCATCAAGTTGCGCAGTGCATCGCTGAGGAACGCGACAGCCTCGCCGAGATCGCCGAACTCGTGGAGCTCGACCGGCTCACCCGGGCGCGCGGCGAGCGGATCTTCGGGTGCGAGCTCGGGGCCGAGGATCTCGCGGGCGAGGTGCATGACCTCGGCAGTCGAGCGGTATGACAGCTTGAGCGGCCGCACGATCGGCGCGTTCGTACCCTTCTCCGAAGGCCCGGCGATCGCCTGGAGCAGCTCGGCCCAGCCCGAGAAGTTGTTGTCGAACACCAGGCGCTGCGCCGTGTCGCCCGCGATCGTGACCGAACGCTTCGATGCTTCGCCGTCGGGTGCGTGCACGGCTTCGACGAGGACCTTGGTCTCGAGCGCGGAGCGATCCTGCGCCTCGTCGATCGCGATGTGCTCCCAGATCAGCTCGTTGCCGTTCGGCAGCACGAGGCCGCCGCGCTTGAGCTGGAGCAGACGCAGCAGGATCGGATCGTCCTCGTCGTCGAACCGGCCCGCCGGATCGTCCTCGTCGGCGGTCAGGGCCTGGCCTTCGGAGTCGAGGATCGGGTTGCCTTCCTCGTCGGCCGGCGCCGTCTGCGGCCTCGCGAGCTGGCGCTTCATCCAGTCGACGACGCGCGCGATATCCTTCGCCGTGACGTCGGTGCCGCCCGAGGCCACCATGAACCCTTCGCCGAGCACGACGGGGTCCGTGAACATCTCGGCCCAGTCGAGGACGACGTCATCGGCTCGCTTCTTCCAGCGCTTGATGAAGCTCTCGAGCGAGACGCGCACCGTGGGTTCGAGCTCGGCCCGCTTGACCCAGCCGTTGAGGCCGGAGAGCCGCGGCACGAGCGGGCGCTTCATCAGCTGGTTCCATTGCTCGACCGCCGGCGCGTAGAGCTCGGCGAGCTCGCCACCGATCTCGGCGGCCTGCTTCTCGACCGCAGTGACCAGCATCTGCAGGAGCTGCGGATGCTTCTTGACGCGCGAGACGTGCTCGGGCGGATCCACGTTGTACTTCGTCGGTGCGTCGGGGAGGCAGCGAATCCGCGTCGAGCGCGCCCAGCCGGTGTACGTCACGACGGGAACGCCAGCGACGCCGAGTGACGGCAGCACGCCGGAGACGTAGCGAACGAGCGCCTGCGACGGTACGACGAACAGCGTGTTCGACGCCTTGAACCGGCGCGGGTCCTGGAAGTTGAGGTACGCGATGCGGTGGAGCGCGACCGTGGTCTTGCCGGATCCGGCGCCGCCCTGGATCACCACGATGCCGCTGCCCGGCTGCGTGATCAGCTCGAACTGTTCCTTGTCGATCAGCGCGGCGATCTCGGGCAGCGCCTTGTCCGCGCGCTGCGTGCCGTGATGGATGCCGAGCTTGCCCTTGTCTCGCGGCGCGGCGACCGGACGCGCAGCTTTGCCCATGCCGCCGTGGAGCACCGGTGCGATCTGACCGACGGCCTGAACCCACGAGCCGCGCGCGTCCTTGAGGTACGTGCCTTGCGGCGCGCCGATCCGCCGGAGGTTGCCCTTGTGGATCGAGACATTGCGGCGAGCCTCGACCATGCCTTCGACGCGACGGCCGGCGATCTCTTCCTCGTAGTCGTCGCCCTCTTCGTAGCGGTAGTAGATCCGCGACACCGGTGCGTTGCGCCAGTCGACGATCTGCACGTTGGACTTGCGATCGATGAAGCCTCGCTTCCCGACCATCACGTCCTTGCTCTGACCGTGCTCCTTGAGGCGCATGTGCGCGAAGTACGGAGACGAGACGTCGATCGGCAGCGAGTGACCGCCGCCGAGCCGCGAGGCGAGCGCTGCGAGGCGCGTCATCTGCTCGATCAGCGGCGGAAGATCCTCGGGCCGCGCTTCGGCGATCTGATCGCGGAGCGACAGCAAATCTGCATCGAGGTCGCCGGCACCCATCTTGGGCCGGTCGTCTTCCTCGCCCATGGCGACCCGGGCCTGGACCTGACCGAACAGGCGCTCCTCGTCCGCGACAATGCTCGCGCCGGGACTGTCCTGTTCGACCTCGTTACCCATGGTGGACGGGCGAATCTATCCAAATCGCTGGGGGTCGCAACCCCGGATGCGACTTAGCGGTGGAAACCTCGTCCCAGGCGAGATGAGGCCCTCCGATCCGGAGTACCTGGTCCCAAGTAGCCGGATCCAGCCCCCAAACAAGGAGGGAATCCGATCCGGGTCGGCGTTCGTAAGATGTGTGATGAGTGAACGGTTGGGGTCCTACACGCTGGTCAAGACCCTGGGTCAGGGCGGCATGGCGGATGTCTACCTGGCGGTGGCGCCCGGCGACCACCACGTGGCGGTCAAGGTTCTCAACGTGCAGCGCTCGCTCGATGCCGAGTCGTGCGCTCTGTTTCAGGACGAGGCGCGCCTCGTGCGCATGCTCGATCACAAGAACATCGCATCGATCATCGACGTCGATGTCGCCGATGGCCTGCACTACCTCGCGATGGAGTACGTCCACGGCGCCGACCTCCGCGATGTCCTGATCGCAGCATCGAACAAGAATTCGCTCCCGAGCTACCAGTTCTCGCTGTCGGTCGTCGCGCAGGCCGCGGCCGGTCTCGATCACGCGCATCGCCGCTGCGACCTCGAGGGCAAGCCGCTGCATCTCGTGCACCGCGACGTGTCGCTGACCAACATCATGGTGGGCCACGACGGCACCGTGAAGGTCGTCGACTTCGGCATCGCGCGCTCGACGCTGTCGTCGGTTCACACCTCGCCCGGCGTGGTCCGCGGCAAGGCGAGCTACATGTCGCCCGAGCAGTGCATGGGCGACAAGGTCGACCACCGGACCGACGTGTTCGCGCTCGGCATCGTGCTCTACGAGCTGACGACCGGCACGCGCTGCTTCGCCGGCAAGAGCGACTTCGAGCGCATGCTCGCGGTCGTCCAAGGCGACTACATCGCGCCGAGCGACCTCGTCGCGGAATATCCGGTCGAGCTCGAGCAGGTCGTGCGCACCGCGCTCGCCGCGGATCCGGGACAGCGCTACCCGTCGTGCGCCGCGATGATCGTCGCGCTCGAACGCGTGATGCAGGGTCGCGGCTGGCTCGCCGGCCCCGCCTCGATCGAGCGCACGATGACCGAGCTGTTCGGCGATGCGAAGGCGCCGTGGGTCGCGATCGAGGAAGCGCCGCGCACGGTCGAGAATGTGGTCCTTCCGATCGCCGCCCTGCCGACCGCGAAGATCACGCGCCCGCGCCGGTTCGCACGCGGCACGGTGGTCGACATGTTCGACCCGAAGCACTGGGCCGCCGATGACGACGACGCCCTGACGCGCGGGCGGCGGTCGATGCGCCGCTCGTCGAGCCCGTTCCTCGCAGCGTAGCCGCGGTCACGGTACGCTCCGTGCGTGCTACGGCTGGCCATCGTCGTGTTCGCGCTGACTGCGTGCGGCAGCCGTGCGCGAGAGGCACCGTTCGAGCCGTGCCCGACCGCAGACGCATGCGACGAGATCGCGCACGATCTCGACGAGAATGGTGACGTCGGTGGGGCCCTTGTCGCGTGGGGCCACGGCTGCTCGCTCGGCAATGCGAAGGCGTGCTTCAACGCCGGTGCGATCTGGCGGGACGGCCGTGCGGGCGTGAAAGACCCGGCGCGCGCGGTCGTGCGGTTCGAGCGGGGCTGCGAGCTTGGCCTCGCGATCTGCTGCGGCAACGTCGGGCTCGCGTACGTCGAGGGCTCGGGTGTCACCGTCGACGTCGCGCGCGGGAACACGCTGCTCGCTACTGCCTGTACCGGCGGGTTTGGCCTCGCGTGCTCGAACCTGGCGATCTCGTATCGCGACGGCAACGGTTTTCCGGTCGACAAGAAGCGCGCCTACGAGCTGTTCGCGACGGGCTGCGAGGCGGACGACCCGCTCGGCTGCACCGAGCAAGGCGTCGCGCTGATCCGCGGCAAGCACGTCGCGCTCGATCCGCCGCGCGGTGCGGCGCTGTTCGCGAAGGCGTGTGGG
>JAYUYE010000480.1:0-1601 GCA_043752985.1 Myxococcales bacterium | reverse complement strand
CTTCCGTGTACCGCCAAGTCAAGACCACGCCACGGAAACGCCCGCTCCAGGACCGCAGCAAGACCACGGTCGACACGATCCTTACGGCGACTGCTCGGATTCTGATCAAGCTCGGCTTCGATGGTCTGACCACCAACGCGGTCGCCGAGGCAGCCGGGGTGTCGATCGGCTCGGTGTACCAGTACTTCCCGAACAAGGAGGCGTTGGTCGCCGCGCTGATCGAGAGCCAGCTCGACATCAAGAACGCGCAGACGATCGCCGAGCTCGGGCGCGTGGCTCAGCTGCCTCTCGCGGAAGCCGTGCGCGCCATGATCGAGCTGACGATCCAGAATTACGCCGCGCAGCCCGAGCTCAAGCGCGTTCTGCTCGAGCAGGTTCCGCGCGTCGGTCGGATGGCGCGGATCGCAGAGCTCCACCAGGGTACGCACAAGATGGTCACCGCGCTCCTCACCGCGCGCCGCGCCGAGCTCGCGGTCCGCAACACCGAGATGGCCGCGTTCCTGCTCGTGTCGGCGATCGAAGCGATCGCCCACCGGGCGACCCTGTTCGAGCCGGCGCGCCTGAAAGATCCCGCTCTGATTGACGAGGCCACGGCGATGGTCACGCGCTACCTCGGCGTCGCGGCGGGTTGATCGCGCCGCACGACTGGGCGAACGTTCGCGGATGCATCGCTGGCTGACCTGCCTTGTCGTCGTCCTGTGCGCGGCGTGTCCGAAGAAGGGCACCGGACCCACGGTCGCGCCCGAGGCCGGCGGCGGCTGCCCGACCGCGAGCAACGTGTACACCGCATCGTATGCGCAACCGCCGCAGGGCGAGCAGGGCCACACCGGGTGGGTGCTGCCGCTCCACGACGTCAAGGTCGCGAGCATCGAAGGCCAGCCCGGCTACGCGTCGATCGATCCGGCTGCCGCGACCGCGGCGGGTGTCCCCACACCACCGCGCACGATCTGGCTGCTGCCGCCGAACGCACCGATGTGCAAGGCAACCGTCGCTGGCTTCTACGCCGCGGCGATCGATGCGACCACGCCGAACATCGCGTACGGCGTCGAGCTGACCGGGTGCCCCGCGCCGGCGGATTCATCCGATGCGGTCGCAATCGCGCTCGTCTCGGATGTGCCGCCGTCGGACTGCAAGGCCTATCCGCCGCGCCCGGTTGCCGCGCGGCTCGGCGACCTCGACAAGTCGAACGCATGGTCGCCGCCGACCTCGGCGACTCCGGTCCCAGGGGCGCTCGACAAGCTCGTCCCCGTCAAGGACTGCGTCGCCCCGACGTGCCAGAAGCTGTGGTCGGTTGCGCAGGTCGACATCGCCAACCAGCCCGTCGCGTACGCCGGCGCCGTCAACTGGGTGACGGGCACACAATGCCCGTACCAGACCGAATCGTGGAGCGGCTTCTTCATCCCCGGTCCCAGCGGAGACCTCGTGCAGATCAGCGCGGGCCAGGACCATCCGCTGTCACTGACGGTGGTGCTCGCGGACTCTTCCGGTCGTCGCATGCTGCTCGCGCAAGGCACCGGCGAGTACACCGTGTACGACGTCGCGAACGGAGCGGCGACGGTCGGTCGCCAACTGGTCTGGCTCGTCGCGGGGCCCGAGGCCTA
>JAYUYE010000479.1:0-1601 GCA_043752985.1 Myxococcales bacterium | reverse complement strand
GTCAGGGCTCGACGCGGTTGCCGCTCGCGCCGCGCGGACCGCTCCGCCAGCTCGTCATCGACATCACGCGGATCGCCAAGCTCGAGGTCGATGCCGGGAAGGTGATCAAGACGATCACGAGCCTGACCGGCGCGCCGCGCTTCAACTCCGTGATCGGCGCCGGCGAGGCGCGCCTGCCGCTGATCGTCGACGACGGTTGCCTGTACACCGAGCGCTCGCGCTGGCTCGAGCAGCGGGTCGCGAACCGGCTCGCGGATCGCCTGACCCAGCCCGCACGCGATACGAGTGCCACACTCGCCGAGCTGATGGCGCGGCCCGCGGGTCGCACGCTGACCGAGGAACAAGCGCGTGCCGTCGGTCTCGCGCTCGGCGGTGCGCTGACCGTGATCACGGGCGGACCCGGCACCGGCAAGACACTCGTCGCCGCTGCGATCGTCCGCGGCCTCGCGCACCTCGGCGTGCAGCACGTCGCGCTCGCGGCGCAGACCGGCAAGGCAGCGAACCGCCTGACCCAGGTGATCGGCGAGCAGCTCGCGGCGATCAAGGATCCATCCGCGTCGGATCGTGCGCTCACCGCAGCTCCCCCGGCCGCACAGACGCTGCACCGCCTCCTCGGCTATGGAGGACGTCGGTTCGCGCACCACGCGCAGAGCCCGCTCCCGGTCGGCGCGGTGATCGTCGACGAGGCCTCGATGGTCGACCTCGAGCTGATGGACGCGCTGCTCGACGCGCTGCCACCGAGTGCACCGCTGATCCTGATCGGCGATGCGCACCAGCTCCCCGCGATCGACGCGGGTCAGATCCTCGCGGACCTCGCGGAGCCTGGTAACGACCACGCCGTTCGGGCCGAGCCCGCCCGGCTCGATCTCGGACCGCGCGTGGCGGTGCTCGCGAACAGCTTCCGCATGGACACCAGCGATCCGGCGGGCCGCGCGGTCTACGAGCTCGCGCAGGCGGTGCACTCCGGTGATGTCACGCGCATCGTCGATGGCAAGCACGCGCGCACGCCCGGTACGCTCGCGTTCCGCGGCGCCGAGTGGGTCGACACCGCAAAGGCGAAGCGCCCGCACGAGCTGACGCTGCAAGTCGTCGAGGGGACCTGGCACCACTTTGACGGGCCCAAGGCACTGCGCTCCGCCGAGCACGTGTTCAAGTTCACCGACGGTCAGATCGATTCTGATCACGCGGCGGAGCTCGAAGCGCTGTGGTCGACCCTCAACCGCGGCCGCATCCTCACCGTCACGCGCGCGCTGCAGACCGGCTCGATCGCGCTCAACGCGCACCTCCACGAGCTCGCACTCGATCGGCTCAGCGTTGCCGGCCGTCCCGAGTTCGTCCCCGGCGAGCCGGTGATGATCACGGCGAACGACTACCAGCGCGGCTTGTTCAACGGCGACCAGGGGATCATCGTCCGCGCCGACGAGGGTCTCGGCCGCCACCACTTCCGCGCGGTGTTCCGGTGCGCGGGCGAGCTGCGTCCGTTCGCGATCGAGGCCCTCCGCGATCGCCTCGAGCTGTCGTGGGCGCTGACCGTTCACAAGAGCCAGGGTTCCGAGCTCGACGGCATCGCGCTTGTCCTGCCGCACGATCACCTGCCGCTC
>JAYUYE010000478.1:0-1602 GCA_043752985.1 Myxococcales bacterium | reverse complement strand
GGCCGCGGAGCCACAGCGTCTCCGTCGCTCGCCACGCCAGATCTCCGGATCCACCGACGCGACGACCGCCGTAGCCGTCGTCCCACAGCCCATCGATGCGCGCGCGCAGCCGATCGCCGAGCGCGCGCTCGATGCCCGCGTCGACGCCACCCGAGGTCGGGGAGTCCGCTGCGTCGAGGTAGCGGCGCAACCAACCCGTCGCGTGCAGTGCGACCGCACCGGTGTAGCGGTAGCCGAGGCGCATATCCGCGGTGGGTTCGATCGAGAACACGTTGAAGATCGAATCGCCGTCGAAGGTCGGCAAGAAATACTCGACCGTCGGCTCGAGCGAATGATCGCCGCGGCGCAGCAGCACGCCGGCATCGGCGCGATCGATCGCGGCGTGGAGCAGCGAGACTCGCGCATTGGCATACGGCGAGATCGCGAGGGACCCGCGGCGGAGCGAGCCGTGTACGCGAGCGTAGATCCGCTCCTCGTTGACGCCCGACGCGGGCGCCTGGCCGACCTCGTCGGGATACAGGCCGAGATCCGGATAGGTGAGGCGATCGGGCTCATCGATCAGTCCGTACGTCGCGGACCACGTGCGGCGATAGCCGACCTCCGCGCCGAACCCGCGCACACGCGCGGTCGCGATCGACACGCCGATCGTTGGCTGCCGGACTTCGCGCTGCGGACACAGCTCGTAGTCGCTTGCGAGCTTGCTGTTCGCGATCCGGCGATTGCGATCGATCAGCTTCCACGAGCCCGTGCCGGGCGTCGGTCCCTCGACGTACTCCTGGCACCCTGCCCCGGACGTGCCGTCGAGCTCGAACGCGGCGAGCCCGAGCGGTGACGCCGCACGCACGCGCAACCCGGCGAGCGCGGTGACCGCGATGGGGATGGGCAGCTCGTAGCGCACCGTGGCGCCATCGAGACCCGATGTGTTCCAGCCGTCATCGGGCAGCATGCGGCCGAGCTTCACGGTGAGCCGATCGTCGGCGAGCCCCTCGAGCGTGACGTGGCCGTACAGGAGGTCGAGACCGGCCGAAGAATCTGCGAGCTCCGGGATCACATCGATCGCGTCGCGGCGAACCGCGGGCGACAGCGTGATCCGGCCGGCCGTGTACTGGCCGAAATCGTGATCGATCCGCAGGTAGCTCTGCCACGAGATCCGCAGGCCGCGATCGGGGAGCCGCTGCTGACGGCGGGTCACCGACAGGTTGCCGATATCCGAGATCCGAAGCGCGAGCGTCTGGGTGTATCGGCGGCGGCCGTTGAACAGATCGGGGCCAACGAGCCGGTACTGGCGCAGCTGGTAGGCCTGACCGATCGACTGCGCGCGCAACCAGAACTCGTATGCGTGGGCCGGCTTCGCCGTGGAGACCGCGAGCGCGATCGCGGCGACGACAGCCCTGCGCATCGCGCGCGACGGTATCACGTCATCTCGCGACCGTGACCGTGTCGACGGCCACGCGCGCTCCGGCCCCGATCGCAGCAATGCCCCAGGCACCGCGTTCACCGCCGTCGACGTCACAGGACAACAGCTCCGCGTCGGCGAGCACGATCCGCGCCGACGACGACGAGACCTCGAACCGCGCGGTGACCGACGTCATCGGATCGAGC
>JAYUYE010000477.1:0-1603 GCA_043752985.1 Myxococcales bacterium | reverse complement strand
TCGTCGGCGCCGCGGATCCTGCACCGGAGCCGGGCGCGTCCTGCAGCGCCTTCGCCTTTGCGGCTTCCTTGTCGGCAGCGAGCTTGGCCTGCGACTCGCCAAACTTCTCGAGAGCGTCGGCCGAGTTGTGGCTCGCGATGAACGCGAGGACCATCGACGTGACCATGAAGATCGTCGCCGCACCGGCGGTGAGCTTGCGAAGGAACGTCGATGCGCCGGAGCCGCCGAACACGGTCGCGGCGTTGCCGCCACCGAAGGCCGCGCCCATGCCGCCACCCTTGCCGCTCTGCAGGAGCACCGTGAGCATCAGGAACAGGCACACGATGACGTGCAAAACGGTGATCAGCGTCGACATTGCGGACCTAGCTTCTAGCCCAACGGCAAGACCGGTGCAAGCCGCTAGCTCGGGCGCGCGGCCTTGACGATGGCAATGAAATCAGCGGCTTCGAGGGATGCACCGCCGACCAGAGCGCCGTCGATGTCCTTCTCGCTCATCAGGGCCTCTGCATTGCTCGGCTTGACCGACCCGCCGTACTGGATCCGGATCGTATCCGCGGTCGCCGCGCCGAACCGATCGGCGAGCCATTTGCGGATATGCGCGTGGACTTCCTGCGCCTGCTGGGGCGTCGCGGTGCGGCCTGTTCCGATCGCCCACACCGGCTCGTAAGCGATCACGATCTTCGACGCGGCCGCGGCGTCGATGCCGGCGAGACCACCCGCGAGCTGCTCGTCGACGACCGCGAGCGTTCTACCGCCATCGCGCTCGGCGAGGAGCTCACCGACGCACACGATCGCACCGAGGCCGGCCGCGAGAACCGCGCGCGCTTTCTTGCCGACCGACTCGCTCGTGTCGCCGAAGAACTGGCGACGCTCGCTGTGCCCGACGATCACCCAGCTCGCTCCCGCGTCGGCGAGCATCGGAGCGGAGACCTCACCGGTCCACGCGCCACTCGTCTCGAAGTGACAGTTCTGACCGCACGTCGCGATCAACGATCCCTCGAGCCGCTTCGCCACGGAGTTCAGCGCGGTGAACACCGGCGCGACTCCGATCGCGACTCCCTTCACCGCACCGAGCTGATTCTTCAGATCGGTGACGAGAGCGAGGGACTCCGCGATCGTCTTGTGGAGCTTCCAGTTGCCGACGACGAAGGGGGTGCGCATCGCCGATGTCCTAACACGCCGCGGGTCAGTCGGTCGTCCAGCTCAGCCGGAACTCGCAGTGCTCGCCGCCGGTGTGCACGCACGACGTGTGCGTCGCGCCGACGGCACCGGCGCCGGTGAGCTCGACGATCCGCTCGAGCTCCGCACCGACGAGCGCGCAGACCTCCGCGGAGCCGGAGTTTCCGCTGATCGCGATATGGGCGCTCCCAGGATGGACCTCGAGCTCGACCGCGCCCCACGTATGATAGCGATCCCAGAACGACGGCAGCGCGGCGACCACCGTCTCGGCAGACAGCGTCGTCGGATCCGCGCCGAACAGGTGCGTGAAGGTCGCGCTCATCGTGCCGCGACCCACCTTGCGCGGCACGAGCTGGCTCGGGACCTTCATGCGCGCAATCCTGAGCGCGGTGACCAGCTCGGACAGCTCGACCCAGGCGAGCGG
>JAYUYE010000476.1:0-1603 GCA_043752985.1 Myxococcales bacterium | reverse complement strand
CCTGGAGAGGCTCCCATTGCGATGGATCGGTGGCGAGCGGCTCGAGATCGTCGAGCGCGCGTGCCGCGTCGCTGAAGCGGTGGGCCTGGGTCGCGATGCCGATCCATGCCGCCCACGCACGCGGGTTCTTCTTGTCGTCGCTCGTCCACGCTTCGGCTCGCCGGAGCGCCTCGCGAAAATCCTCGTGCCGCCCGCGCAGCATCGCGCGCCGGCCGAGGGCGGCGATCAGCGCCTCGCGATCCTCCGCGGTGCGCGCTTTCTCGATCTGCAAGTCGAGCGCGACGAGCTCCTGCGCACCGTCGGGGCTCTGCGGGAGGGGCGGGATCACGGAGCTCAGCGCTGCAACCGGTCGGGCAGGTGCGGCGCGTTCCTCTCGGGCGGTCGCACGATCACCGCGGCAGCCGATCGCGAGCACGGTCGCGAGTGCTGCTGCGAGTGGGCCGTGCCACCGCACGCAATCCTCAGTGCGGCGCGCCGAGGAACGGGAACATCAGGTTGTTGACGTCCGCGTGCATCCCGACGCCGTCGTGGATCAGCGGCGCAATCGCGATGTCGAAGCCGCTGGCGCCGGCGAACAGTAGCGAGTAGCTCGTGTCGATCACGTCGTGCGTGAGCGTCCGTCCGCCACAGCTCGAGTACTGGACCATCAGCGCCGCGCTGAACTCGACCGCGAGGTAGCGATCGCACTGCGAGCGCGCCGTGTCGACGTAGAGCTGGTCGTCGGCGAGAATTCCTGCGAGTTCGGCATACGACACATTCGATGCGGGCGTGGCGTAGCGGGGGAGGTTGCCGCAACCGCCAGCGGTCAGCCCCGTGTCCACCGAGTCGAAGATGCCGAGATAGGCAGAGAGCTCGCCGAGGATGCGGGTCGCGGGCACCGCAGTCGGATCGAGGGTCGCCGTCGGCCAGCCAGCGGGCTCGACCGCGTGATTGTAGGCGTCGCGCTTGGCCGCCTTCTTCGTCGCGTTCGGCTCGAACAGCGAGTTGAGCATCGTGTTGATCACGGGGCGTCCCATCCGGTCGATCGGCGCACCGAGCGTGGGCGCCGGAGGAAAGTCCTGCGCGTCGAGCTCCGGTCCGTCGTGGGACGCATCGCCCACGGCACCGTCGCCGCCGCACGAGGCGAGCACAGCGACGGTCAAGACGGCGAGGCGGCGCATCACGGTGCCATGTGGGTCGAGCCCCACACGCTGAGAATGGTGTTGTTCGGCGCGTTGACCAGCGACTTGTCGACCTGGACGACGAGCGCCATGACGTTGAGGTTCGCGAAGCAATCGGCCTGGTTCGCCGGGCACGGTGTCGTCCCGGTGGTCTGCGCGGCAGCGAGCGTGGCGCTCACGATGCTGGCGTTGGTCGATGAGATCGCGGGACAGTTTGCCGCGTTCGTGGTGACGGCAGCGCGGAACGTATTGAGCTGGGCGGTGCCGACCCGGAAGCCCTGCAGGTTGAAGAAAAACGGATCCGAGCGTCGGCCCGCAAACAGCCGGAGCTTGCCCGAGCTGCTGGTGGTGCCGGCCGGATTGCTCGCGTCGCCCGAGACGTAATCCTTGATGCCGCTCGCGCCCGTGACCCAGCACTGGGCGGTCGCCGTGGTCGGGAAGGT
>JAYUYE010000475.1:0-4338 GCA_043752985.1 Myxococcales bacterium | reverse complement strand
GGGCCTCGATGAAGAGCCGCGTGTACGCGCAGTCGATGATCGCGCTCGACAACAACGCGATCACCGCGCCGTAACGGAACGCGCGGATTCGCGGAGTTCGACGGCAGCGTCGGACAACCGCTGCCCGGGTTTCGCATCGTGGGTGCCGAGCGCGGTCAGCGGATGACGGTCGAAGGACGGCATTAGTCCTCGCGCTACCGGCTGACATTCTCCATGGGTGCGCACGAGATCCGGGCGCGGACGGGCCGCGCCTGGCCGTGGACAGCCATCAGAAGCAGCGCGTCGCGTACTTCAGGTCGTCATCGGTCGAGACGCTGTAGACGATGTGGACACGGTTCGCCGGATCGAGCACGAGCGACGAGTGCACGACACCGTCGGCGAATGGATCGATCGTGGTCTCCGTCCACGTTCCGCCCGACGGCTTGTAGGCGTACATGAGATCGCCATCGCTCGTCGCGGTGTAGCTGATGTGCAGTCCATTGGCGGGATCGAGCACGAGCGTCGAGTGGGCGACGCCGTCGGCGAAGGGATCGATCGTCGTCTCCGTCCAGGTTCCGCCCGCTGGTTTGTAGGCGTAGATGAGATCGTCGTCGCCGGTGGCCGTGTAGCTGATGTGCAGGCCACCGGCAGGATCGAGGACCAGGGTCGAGTGCGAGACGCCGGTGGCGAACGGATCGATCGTCGTGGTCGTCCAGGTTCCGCCCGACGGCTTGAAGGCGTACATGAGGTCGCCGTCGCCGGTCGCCGTGTAGCTGATGTGGAGACCGTTGGCTGGATCGCGCACGAGCGTCGAGTGCCCGACGCCCGCGGCGAACGGATCGATCGTCGTGGTCGCCCAGGTTCCACCCGATGGCTTGTAGGCGTACATGAGATCGCCGTCGGTCGTCGCGGTGTAGCTGATGTGGAGACCATTGGCCGGGTCGAGCACGAGCGCGGAGTGCGCGACACCGGTTGCGAATGGATCGACCGTCGTCGTGGTCCACGTGCCACCGGACGGTTTGTACGCGTACATGAGATCGCCATCCGTCGTCGCGGTGTAGCTGATGTGCGCGCCACTGGCTGGATCGAGCACGAGAGCGGAGTGCGCGACACCGGGTGCGAACGGATCGATCGTCTCGTCGTTCCACGTTCCGCCCGGCGCCAGAGTTCCGTAGCGGAGATCGCCATCGATGGGCGCGACGAAGCTGACGTGGAGGACACCCGCCGCGTCGAGCACGAGCGAGGAATGGGTCGAACCATCCACGAAGGGCTCGAGTGTGCGGTTGGTCCACGCGCAGGCCTGCGCATCGCCGTTGCCGTCGGAGCCGGATGCGTCGACGGTCTGGCCGCCATCGGGCACGCTCGCGTCGATCGGACCCTCATTGGAGGCGCCACACCCGATCAGAACCAGCCCGCAGATGAGTGCACCTCGCGACATCGGCGGGTTGTACGCGCGATCGGGTGGTGACCGGGTGAGAAAGCGTTATCGTCGCCTCGATGCGGGCGCGGCACGCGCTCGCGAGACGTCCCGCGTTGACACCGAACGCGTCGGAAGGCGACCACGGCCGCGTCACCGGGACGGTGCGGACGCTCGAGCGAACCCTCGCCGCGCCGCTGACCGGTCGGACGTGTGTGGCATATCGGTCGCGCGCGTCGGTCTACACCGTCAATCCTCGGGGTGTGGATCGAGCGTGGATGGCGCAGCCCGATGCGATGCTGCTCGTTCCGTTCCTGCTCGAAGTAGGCGGCGACCACGTGCTGGTCGACGGGGATCGGCCTCGCGCGCAGACGTACGAGGAGTACGCCGCTGATGCGGGGTTTGCATCGAGGTCTGCTCTCCTGATCTGCCGAACAGCAGTCCGTCGGGCGCATGGCGCCCTCGACCGGGCCGAGATCGAGTAGATCTCCTGCATGAAGCTCGACGCCGCTGATTTCTCGGCACTGGAAGATCCGGAGCGCCTGGCCATCCTCGAAGCACTCGTCGCCGGAGTCATCGCGGACGGGCAGATCAATGCGGCGGAGAGCCGCCACTTCGACGAGCTCGTCCTCGGCCTGCCGTGGGGATTCGACCGCGCCGTGCTCGGTGTGATGATCCAGGGTGCGCATGAGCGCCTCGCGGGTCTCAGGACACCGGTCGAGATTCACGACTACCTCGCGAAGCTGGCCCATCGCCTCCCGTCGGAGTCGCTGCGCGAGAAGGTGATCTACACGATGGCGACCCTGATGTACTCCGACGGTGACTTCAACCGTGCGGAGAAGAACGTCGTCGGCGCCTTCTGTGTGGCGTTCGGGATCCAGAGCGATCGCGTCGCCGCGCTCAACGACGCGCTTCACGGGCGCGCGACTCCGTCTGACGCGAAACCGTCATGAAACGGCTCCGCAAAGGTGTCCTCGCCCGGTCAAGCTAGCGCGCTCTCCGGTTCCACCCCGTTGCGCCGCCGCTTGCAACGCAGATTGCGAAAGCGCCCTTACATGAATGGGCAGCGCAGAGACTATCGTTGACGTTAGAAGGAAGCGGCGCGGCGGGGTGTGCGTAAACTTTCAACATGAGCCGGTTTTGGGATGGGGTCCTCGAGAATCCGCTGAACATCGTCAACCCGGCGAGCTACAGCCCGGTCGATCCCGAGGCAGGTAGCCAGGGCGCATCGCGCGCGGCGCCAGGCGCGGCCCACCCGGAATACGGCGGCATGATCCAGTCGGCCGCCGACTTCGGCAACGGCTTCATGCAGGAGGGGCTCGGCGGCCTGTTCGATATGAGCGGCATGATGGACCGCCAGAACGCACAGCGCGAGCTCGCGTCGCGGTTCAACGTGGTGCCCGACGGCACGCCGGGCGAGCGCTCGCAGAACCAGGTCTCCGAGCAGCAGTTTCAGGAGCTCTCGCGCACGTACAGCGACGTCCGTCTCGGTCGCGGTGATATGACGCTGGCGGCGCAGCCGGCGGGCATGTCCGACGCGGATTACGCGACGTTCCGCAAGAGCTCGATGAACGACATTGGCGACATTCTGCAGACGGAGTCAGGGCGGGGGCTCGTCGGCTCGCTGCACGATGCTCCGCTGCAGGCCGACGGTGTTAGCCATCGACCGACGGTGATCAACCCGCGCCTCGATGCAGCCAATAACTTCGACCCGAGTAACGCAACGGGTGGCGGTAGGTTTGGCCAATCCGGTCAGGTCACGTACGCGCCCGGCATGGACGCGGCGCCCGCCGGCTCGAACCTTCGCAGCGATGCCACGCTCTATCACGAGATGGTTCACGCCCATCACGCCGTCTACAACACATGGGACGCCGGCTCCGTCGGCTCGTATGCGATGCCGTTTGGCCTGCCGAACCTCGAGAACACGTTGGACCCGGACTACGGCCTCGGCCAGTTCGAGCACCAGGCCGCCGGTCTTGGCACGCACGCGAACGACCCTTACAGCGAAAACCGGTACCGCGGTGAGCGCCGCGAGATCGGAGCGTTGAACGTCGGCGAGCGCACGCTTGGCGCACAGACCGACGACAACATGATGCGTCGTGACCAGTACCGCACGCCGCGCAACCTCGATGGCACCGTGCGCCCGGGGTCGACGCCGGCGACGGTTCCGCCGCTCGTCGCGTCGGGATCCGTGAGCGGGGGTGCGACGAGCGCCGATGCGCGCGTCGGGCAGTCGACAGACGGCCCCCGTCACGATCATGATCACAACTGATGCGGATCGCGATCATCGCTCTCGGACTTGGCCTCCTCGGTTGCGCCGGATCCAAGTCCGAGACGCCGCCATCCGATGATCTGCGGACTCTACCGTCTGGCTCGTCGGGCGGGACGCAGGGATCCGCACCCCCTCAGCCTTCGGAGCCCGAATCCATGACGCCCGTAACTGTTACCTGGAAGCTCACACGCGAGGCGAACAGCCTCGTGATCGATTATTCCGTCACGAACAGCAGCGACGCCCAGATCCTCGTGCTCGACGAGGTTGTCGGAACCTCGTCGAAGGGGCTCGTCACGCTGCCCGATCGGTTCGTCGCCCGCTACGACAAGGCGAGCGATACCGTCGTGCTCACCGCAGGGTACGTGGCTCCCGCACTGGCCATGGGGCCCGGCACTGGCGCCGGCAGCACGAACGAGACGATGCCGCTGGGGCGGCCGGTGGCTCCAGGTGGATCCGTGAGTGGCACCAAGCGCGTGGCAGTCCCGCTCACGGCGTGGCACCCCGATCTGGGCACGGGCCCGCTCGAGCCGATGCCGGCAAAACCGCTCAAGGCCGTCGTCGAAGTAGGTTGGGTTCCCGCGCAGGGCGTCACGTGGGAGCAGAACCCCGCGGCCGATGGCACCATGCTGAAGGCGCCGAGCGCGCACTTCGTCGCTGTGAACCAGAAGTT
>JAYUYE010000474.1:0-1606 GCA_043752985.1 Myxococcales bacterium | reverse complement strand
TCGGAAGACGCCAGTGGCAACGGCGCACGCGATCTTCCTGGTGACGCGGGCGTAGGGGGCTCCACTCGGGGACTCGGTGCACGCGTGGCGTGCAGGGTGTGTGTGCCCCAAATTCAGAGCCGCCAAGAACGCGGCCGCTACGGCGCCGCAGGAAGCCGCATCGTGATCACCGCGCCACCACCGGGCCGAGGCGCCAGCGTCACTTCACCACCGAGTGTCGTTGCGACCGAGCGCGCCACACCGAGGCCGACGCCGACGCCGGCACCGCGGGCCGATGAGCGGAAGAAAGGATCGAAGGCGCCGCGGACTTCTTCGGAGGTGAGGTCTCGGCCGTTGTCGGAGACCTCGACCACGATGTCGGGCGCGCGCTCCTCGACGGCGACGATGATCCGGTTGCTCGTCGTGGCTTCGTCACTGTCGAAGCCGGAGCTCGAGAACAGCATCATCGCGAGCACGGCCTGGCCGATTCGCGACTCCTCGCCGGTGACCGCGCGGACCGGAAAGATCTGACGAACGACGTTGGCGCGCGGCTCGAGGGTCGGAGCGGCGAGACGGAGCGCGGAGGACACGATCGCGGCGAGGTCGACGGCCTGGGTCGCGCTGCGGGTCGCGAGCGTCTGCAGAGCGCGGACATTGCTCGCGATGCGTTCGGCGCCCGTCGTGATGTCGTCGACGCAGCGCAGGGCCTGCGCCTGGGCGAGCGCGTCGGGGAGGGCACCGAGTTGCTTGCGCAGCGAGCGCAGGTTGAGGAGGACCGAGGTCAGCGGGTTGTTGATCTCGTGTGCGAAGCCCGCAGCGAGCGCGCCGACGAGACCGATCCGATCGGCCTCGAGCAAGGACAGCTGCGCCTGCTGATTCACGACCCGCAGCGTCATCGCGTACGCGATGGCATCTCCGAGCCGGAAGTAGCCGAGCGAGAACTCGATGTCGACGTAGCTACCGTCCTTGTGGATGACACCGAGCTCGACCACCGGGGGCAGCGCTTGACCCGTGCGGAAGCCGGACGCGAGGTGCGTGACGAGTGCGCGCTGCTCGGGAACAATCATGTCGAGCACGTCGAGTTTGTGAACTTCCTCGACGGTGTAGCCGAGGAGGGCGGCGGCGGGCTTGTTCGTGTAGTAGCGCTCGAGCTGCCCGTCGCGATCGGCGATCACGATGACGGCGACACCAGACGCGGTGAGCGCTTCGAGCAGCGCCGGCATCAGCGGCGCGAGCTCGCTGGGCGACCACATCACGCGGGCTCCTTGACGAAGGTGCCGAGAACCTTGTCCTTCGTCACGCCGGGGAACTGGAGAACCTGGTTATGCATCGCGACGTAGACACCGGGCGCGACCAGCTGCACCGCGAGTAGCGCCTCGGTGAGGTTCTGCAGCGCATCGGTCGAGCGCAGCTCGTACGGCCGCATCGCACCGGTGAACACGACCGGAGTGGCAGGCGTGCCGACGAGCTCGACCACGCGATGGCCCGAGACGGCGAGCCGATCCGTGCCGTGAACCACGACGACGCCCGAGCTCTCGCGCGCGAGCCGACCGGCGACCTCGGCGATCAGCGTGTGGTCCTCGGGTGTCATGTCGAGGCTATCCTTGTTCATCAACTGGACGCGCTG
>JAYUYE010000473.1:0-4341 GCA_043752985.1 Myxococcales bacterium | reverse complement strand
TCAACATCGGCTACGACCTCGGCATCCTGCCACGTGCGCTGTTCACTCAGCTCGTCTACATGGCGGTCGTCACCACGCTGATCGCGACCCCGCTGATCCGGCGCTACCTGCGCACCGAGCCCACCGCATCGCGCTAGTCTGCAGCGATGCCACGCTACGAATTCAGCGAAGGAACCTCGAACAAGTTCTGGCAGATCGATCTGACCGGCCTGTCGTTCACCACGACGTTCGGCAAGATCGGCACGGCAGGTCAGACCTCGACGAAGACGTTTGACAGCGACGCGAAGGCGCAGGCCGACTACGCGAAGCTTCTCGCCGAGAAGACGAAGAAGGGCTACCAGCTCGTCGGTGCCGGAACGCCACCCGCGGGCATCTCGACGCCGCGCCCGGTTCCCGCACCGAAGAGCGATCCGGTCTCCGCGCCGGTGGTGGCCCTGCCGCCTCCTCCTCCGTCGATGGCCGCTCCAGCGAAGCCCGTTGCGCCCGCACCGACCTCGGGGCCGAGTGTGACCCTGACCGACGCCGCCAAGCGCGAGGCGGCGAAGGAGCTCGCGGCGCTCGCGATCAAGCCGCGCACGGCGGACAACCCGAGCCGCGAATGGTTGACCAACGTCCATCGGCCATTCGTCGAGTACGGCAAGGCGGCGGTCAAGAACGGCTCCGTCCGCGGAGACTCCGAGAGCCAGCGCCTGAGCCGCGAGGTCCTCAAGGAGTACGGCAGCCTCGAGACGATGCCCGCGAAGCTCGATGTCGAGGTCGCGGCCGCGGCGCTCCATCTCCTCGTGCTGTCCAAAGACTACTTCCCGACCAACGAACCGCTGCTCACGTTCTGGGCGGCACATTCCGGGCTCGGCTTCGCGCTCGAGGCGTTCGTCGCGAGCCTCCAGGGCTGGAGTGTCACCACGGAGGGAACGGCACGTTGGCTCACCGCAGCGTCGACGCGGTCACTCGAGAACATGTTCGCGAACCGCAGCGATCTCTCCCTCCACGCGCACTGGCTCGGTGCGAGCGAAGAGCAACGCACCGAGGCGCGGGCCCATGCCGAGGGGTTGCGGCAGCGTGGGGACTTGCTGCAGCGATCGGCGCTCGCGTCATGCTTGCTCGATCCCGCGTGGATCGATGCCGACTTGCGCGAACACGCGCGCACCGGCGCGCGCGCCATGGTCTCGCCCGAGGCGCTTCTCGTCGCAACCGTCCCGGCGGACATCGCGGCGTATCTGACCAACACCGCCGACGACGATCAGCACTTCTACACCGGCGTGCAGACCTGGGGGTACAGGCCGCGCTCGATCGTCGCGGTCCGCGGTTACAGCCATGTGCAACGGTTCGGACTCGGCGGCATCGACATCGTGTGCGCACGGATTTCGCGCCTCTTGCCGATGTTCTCGACGGAGAGCTATCAGGTCACCGGGCACGGCGCGACGCTACAACACCTCCTCGAAGTGGCGCGGCTCGCGCAGAATTATCCGCCTGTCGTCGCAGCCGCGCTGGCGGTGATCGAGAGCGCAGATGATCGCAAGCTGCCGAAGGACTCCGATCCGCGCCCGGTTGCGTACGACTGCCTGCGCAGCTCGCCCGCGATCGCGTTGCCGCTCGTGCAGGGTGCAGCGAGGAAGGGCTGGGCAAAGAACCTCTTGCCGCAGCTCGAACGGCTCGCGGGTGGTGGTGACGAGGCCGAGCGCCCCGAGGCTCCCGACGTAGCGGTTCCAGCCGCGCTGCGCACCGATGCCGGCAAGTTCAAGGCGCCGGAGTTCTGGCAGCCCGCGGCACTGCCAAAGATTGTCCTGCGCGATGCAGGCACGGTGCTCGCGGCCGATCACCTCCCGCGACTCGCCGCCGTGCTCAAGGCTGGAGACCGTGCGGTCGTCGACGAGCTCAAGCAGCTCGCAGAGCCCGCATCGCTCGCACAGTTCGGCTGGGATCTGTTTCAGGCGTGGCTCACGGGTGGCGCCAACTCGAAGGACAAGTGGGCGTTCACCGCGCTCGGGTTGCTGGGGAACGACGAGACCGCGCGAAGGATCACCCCGTTGATCCGCGCGTGGCCGGGCGAGTCGCAGCACGCGCGCGCCGTCCTCGGCCTCGAGGTGCTAGGGGATATCGGCACCGACGTCGCGCTGATGATGCTCAATGGCATCGCGCAGAAGGTGAAGTTCAAGGGACTCCAGGAGAAAGCGCGCGAGAGGATGGACGTGATCGCGGAGAACCGCGGCATGACGGCCGAGCAGCTCGCGGATCGGCTCGTTCCGGATCTCGACCTCGAGGACGACGGGTCGAGGACGCTCGACTTCGGCCCGCGCTCGTTTCGCGTCGGCTTCGACGAGGCGCTCGGCCCGTTCGTCGTCGATGCGACAGGCACGCGGCTCAAAGATCTGCCGAAGCCGAACACCAAGGATGATCCCGCGCTCGGCGCGGAGGCGACCGAGGCCTGGAAGGCAATGAAGAAGGACGTCCGCGCACTCGCGGGGATCCAGATCCTGCGACTCGAGCTCGCCATGGGGAGCTCGCGGCGGTGGAGCGGCGAGGAGTTCCGCAACTTCTTCGTCGAGCATCCGCTGCTCACGCACCTCGTTCGCCGCCTCGTGTGGGGCGTCTACGAACCGCGCGGCCCTCTGCAGCGCACGTTCCGCGTCGCCGAGGATCGCAGCTACGCAGATCAGGGCGATGATGGATCCGCCGTGGACGGCGACGCCGTGATCGGCATTGTCCACCGCCTCCACGTCACGGATGAAGATGCGGCGGCGTGGGGCAAGCTATTCGGCGACTACGAGCTCGCGCAGCCATTCGAGCAGCTCGGACGCGCGGTCTATCGGCTGGAACCGAGCGAGCTTGCCGGCGCGGCGCTCACGCGGTTCAGCGGCCGCGTGGTCGAGACGAAGAAGCTCCTCAGCCTGATGTCGCGGGGCTGGCGCAAGGGCGCGGCCCAGGACGCCGGCTCGATCTTCGAGGTCTACAAGCCGATCAACTCCGAGCTGATCGCGTCGTTGCCGTTCGAGATGGGCCTCAATGCGGGCGGCATGGACTACGTCGATCCGACGCAGACGCTCGGCGAGATCGACTTCTCGCCCACGGAGCCGAGCTGGAACCGGCGATCCGATGCCGTCTTGCTGAGCACGCTCGACGAGGTCGTGCTGTCGGAGACGATTCGCGATATCGAAGCGATGGGCAGAGTGGAGACCGTATGAAGAAACCTGGAAAGCCCGAGGCGGCGCCGAAGCCGGGTCCGGTGACACTGCAACGGCCCCCCGCGGAGATCCTGTACGCCGACGAGCTCGCGAAGCTCGCGGCCGATGATTCGCTGCCCAAGC
This sequence comes from Myxococcales bacterium, assembly GCA_043752985.1. GTDB lineage: Bacteria > Myxococcota_A > Polyangia > Haliangiales > Haliangiaceae > JABFXX01. Next base: position 1,036 of record JAYUYE010000473.1, on the reverse strand, counting down.
CGCCTGGCTGGGCCCTGTCGCCGCGTGCGGTGCGGACGTTCATCCTCGGTGACAAGGCGCTCGGCATCCGCAAGAAGTTCGTCGGTCATCCGTCGCTCGTCGACCGCGCGATGATCGCACTCGCCACCAACCGCGGCCTGATCCTGATCGGCGAGCCGGGCACCGCAAAGTCGCTGCTGTCAGAGCTGCTCGCCGCGGCGATCAGCGGGCAGTCCACGCTGACGATCCAGGGCAGCGCCGGAACGTCCGAGGACCAGATCAAGTACACGTGGAACTACGCACTGCTCCTCGCCGAGGGCCCGACCCAGCGCGCGCTCGTGCCGTCGCCGCTGTACGAGGGCATGAAGCAAGGCAAGCTCGTGCGGTTCGAGGAGATCACGCGCTGTCCGCTCGAGATCCAGGACTCGCTGCTCGCCGCGCTCTCCGATCGCGTGATCGCAATTCCCGAGCTCGAGACCGACAAGATGCTGTTCGCGAAGGTCGGCTTCAACATCATCGCCACCGCGAACACGCGTGACCTCGGCGTCAACGAGATGAGCGCCGCACTCAAGAGGCGGTTCAACTTCGAGACGGTGTTCCCGATCGCGCAGTACGACGTCGAGCTCGAGCTCGTCCGTGCCGAGACCCAGCGCGCTCTCACGCGCAGCGGTGTCCCGGCCATGCCCGGTGACGACATCCTCGAGCTGTTGATCACGACGTTCCGCGAGCTCCGCGAGGGCAAGACCGCCGATGGGCAGGCGCTCGATCGACCGTCGACCGCGATGTCGACCGCGGAGGCGGTGTCGGTTGCCCAGGCGGTCGGCGCCCGCAGCTACTTCCTGACCGGACGGCCGGCGACGCCGAGCGATTTGCTCGAGTGCCTCGTCGGCGCGGCGATCAAGACCGACAAGAACGACACCGCGATCCTGCGGCGCTACTTCGAGCAGCGCGTCGCCAAGCGCACCAGTGCCCACTGGAAGGCGTTCTACGAGGCGCGGCATCAATTGCCGGAGTGATGACGGGTGCCCGAGCTGCGGATCATCGGCGTGCGACATCA
>JAYUYE010000472.1:0-4348 GCA_043752985.1 Myxococcales bacterium | reverse complement strand
GGCGATTGGCGAGATTCCTCGTCGGAGATCTGTCCCGTTCTCGACGGAGCCCGACGAGGATTAAGTTCCGGAAATGCCACCTGGATGTCAGACGGCCGGAGTAGGTTCGCGCGCAACACCCTAGGGAGGGTTTTCAACATGGCTGAGAAGATCGCAAAGACCGGAATCAAGCGTGACAACGACCTGATGTATTACATCAAGGGTGGCGACGTGTGGGCAACGCCCCGCAAGAAGCCCGGCCAGCCGAAGGGCAAGGCCGCGAAGGTTGCGGCCGCTGGCGTCGACATGGACTACAGCAAGTTCCTCTACTACCTCGACAGCGATGGCGACGTTGCCCGCCAGGCCCGCCAGGTCGGTGGCAGCAAGCGCAAGAAGAGCGCGAAGGCAGCTCCGGCGAAGAAGGCAGCTCCGGCGAAGAAGGCAGCTCCGGCAAAGAAGGCCCCCGCGAAGAAGGCCCCCGCGAAGAAGGCCCCCGCGAAGAAGGCGGGCGGCAAGAAGGGCAAGAAGAAGTGATCTCGCTGCGCCGCGCTTGTTGGGGCGGTGCACCGTTCACGACTTCTGCTCTCGTTAGCTAGCCTAGACTCAAGAACGCAGAAGGGCTCGCGAGGTGATTCGTCACCCGGCGGGCTCTTCGGCGTTTCGGCGCGAGTGGGTCACCGCCGGCCCGCGACCCTCGCCAGCGCGTGGGGAGCGCTACATCTCACCGGCCCTCCCGGCCCCGGAGAACAACCGCCCATGCGTACAGGCATTTCGGCGCTGCGATCCGAGGCAGCGCGCGGAGGATTGAGTTAGCATTTCACGGAGGTGGTGATGCTTTCGCGTTTTCTCGCGCTTGGGCTCTCGGTGAGCCTGGTGTCGCTGGCTGGGACCTCTCGGCCGGCGTACGCCCAGGATGATGATGACGACAGCGGCGGCGACGAGGAGGAGGGTGGCAAGGGCGAGGACGTCGCAGAGGAGGAAGAGGTTGACGAGAATCAGCCTCCGATCACCGCCGGCGGTCTGTTCACGATGCGCTCGTACCCGGTTCGCGAGATCTCGCGACCGCTGACGATGACCGAGAAGATCGTCCAGCTCCGGCTCGGCCTCGGTACAGACATCAGCGCCAAGGGCGCATTCGAGACCTTCGGTGTGTCGCTCGAGGCCATCTACGGCATGAGCGACAACTTCTCGATCATCGGCGGCCTGACCAACGCCTACAACTTCAAGCAGTTCGGTCTGTACGCCGGCTTTGAAGGCTCGCTGGTCTACGACGTCGTCGATATCCGGCTCGCGCTCAACGTTCACCGCAACGCGATCCCCGGCTACGCGATCTTCTGCAATCCGCCGGTGACGCCGAACGAGACCGTGCAACCCGGCGGCGCGTGCGGCAATCCCGGCGCCACCCAGGACAACCTGCCGAGTGGCAAGTACACCGCCGGCGGGACCAAGTTCTCGATCGATCTCGGGTTCCCGTTCCGCTACGCGATCAAGCCCGAGATCGCGATCGTCGCGCTCCAGACGCTGATGTCGATCGACTTCAACGCCGTCACGCGGGACTTCGTCTCGATCGGTCCGAACCCGGACACCACGATGGGCCAGCCGGCAACGGTGACGACCATCAAGGGCAACGGCGCGAAGCCTGACCTCAACCCGTCGCTCGGCATCGCGACCAACCCGATCGCTCCGCTCTCCGTCGTGATCTTCGCTCAGCTGCGCATTCCCGATTTCGATACGTCGGCCGGTGCGTTCCAGGTCCCGGTCACGGGCCGCATCGAGTTCTCGCCGAACCAGAAGTTCGACATCGGGCTCGAGTTCACGCTGCTCAACGTCAAGCCGCCCGAGGGCCAGAGCCCGATCGACAACCGCTTCATCACGCTTTTCCTGCAGGCGAGAGTCGGCAAGTAGATGAAGGTTTGCCCGAAGTGCTTCACCCGCTTCCCGGACGGGGAGCGGTTCTGTCTCCATGACTCGGCCGTTCTGGTCGAGGAGGAAGACATCGCGCGCCTCGGGACCTCGATCGGAAACTACCGGCTCGACCGCATCCTGGGCCGCGGCGGCATGGGCACCGTCTACAGCGGCGAGCACGTCTACATCAAGAAGCCGGTCGCGGTGAAGGTCCTGCATCCGCAGTTCGCGCGGTACCAGGAGGCAATTCACCGGTTCCTGCGCGAGGCGCGCGCAGCAACGTCGATCAACCACGCCAACATCGTCGACGTGACCGACTTCGGCATCCTCGCCGACGGACCGGTGTACTTCGTCATGGAGTACCTCGAGGGCAAGAGCCTCGAGGATCTGATCGAGAAGGATGGCGCCGTCGAGCTGCACCGCGCACTCAACGTCGCCAACCAGATCGCGCTCGCGCTCGAGGCCGCGCACGCCGTCGGCGTGATCCATCGCGATCTCAAGCCCGACAACATCATGCTGCTGAAGAAGCCCGGTCGCCGCGATCTCGTCCGCATGGCGCCGGACCAGACGTGGATCACCGAGCGCGAGGAATCGTATGACTTCGTCAAGGTCCTCGATTTCGGTATCGCGAAGGTCCTGATCCAGGACGAGCTGATGGCGGAGACCGTACAGGGGGCCGTGTTCGGCACGCCCGAGTACATGTCTCCCGAGGCCGCGCGCGGCGAGGACGTCGACCACCGTGCCGACGTCTATTCGCTCGGCGTGATCCTGTTCGACATGCTGTGCGGACGGCCTCCATTCGAGGCGCCGCAGTCGAGCGAGGTCCTGTCGATGCACATCCACACGGAGGCTCCGTCGCCGCGCGAGTTCGCGCCGCACCGCGAGATCACCGAGATGGCAGAGGCCGTGATCCTGCGCGCGATGAAGAAGGATCCGAACAAGCGCTACCAGAACATGAGCGAGTTCCGGAAGGACCTCTCGGCCGCGTACGGTTCGATCAGCTACCGCCGGCACGGTGCACCGGCCGCCGGCATCACGCCGAAGTCGGAAGAAGCACGCGCCCCCAAGAGGCGGCTCACCGAGGAGCTCGACGAGTGGATCACCACCGACTCGTCAGGCCTCTCGGTGGAGCAGGCGCGCATGCTGGCCCTTGTCGAGACCGCGGAGAAGGCGTTCACGCCGACGTCGATGTCGAAGCAAGAGGCCGAGAAGCTCGCCAACGCTCTCGATCGTGCGCTCGACGACGACGAATAGCCGGTGTAGCTTCCCCGACACTACATGTCTGCGAACCAAGCCAACACGTCTGGGCAGGTGACGCTGCGGCGGGATGTAACGTTCAACGGTGTGAAGGTGTTCTCGGCAACGATGGTCGCGGATCGTGACCAGCTCGGCGAGAAAGTGTCGGCGTGGATGAGCAACAACTCCCACCTCAAGGTCACGGATATCGTTGTGACGCAGTCTTCGGACGCGGCGTTTCACTGCATCGCGCTCACGGTCTCTTACTGGGAAGACCGCCGCTGACTCGGAAGCTCAACTTCTCCTCGGGACCTGCCGCACTGCCCGAGACCGTCCTGCGCAAGGCCCAAGCTGCGCTGCTCGATCTCGACGACTCCGGCATCGGCATCCTCGAGCACAGCCACCGCGGCAAGGAGTTCGGGCGTGTGCTCGAGCGCACCGAGGCCGCGATCCGCGAGGTCGGTGGCATCGGCGACGACTTCGCGATCCTGTTCGTCACCGCCGGCGCCACGCATCACTTCGCGATGGTCCCCGAGAACTTCCTCGGTGACGGCGAGACCGCCGACTACTGCGATACCGGCGTGTGGTCCGCAAAGGCGATCGAGGAAGGCCGCCGTGTCGGCACCGTCCATGTCGCGTGCACCTCGGCTCCCGACCACACCCGCACGCCTCGTCACCTGACGTTCTCCGCATCGCCGCGCTACGTCCACTACACCAGCAACGAGACGATCTACGGCACGCAGTGGGCCACCCCGCCCGCCGCCGCCCCTGCCCCACTCGTCTGTGACGCCTCGAGCGACATCTTCAGCCGCCCGCTGACGCTCGCCAACCACGGCCTGATCTATGCCGGCGCACAGAAGAACCTCGGACCGTCGGGTATCAGCCTCGTGATCGCCCGCAACGACTTCATGGCGACCGGCAACAAAGATCTGCCGCCGCTGACCCAGTACCGGACCTACGCAGCCGAAAACTCGATGCACAACACGCCGAACACGTTCGGCGTCTACATCATCGGCGAGGTCGTCGCCTGGATCCGCGAGCAAGGCGGCCTCACCGCGATGGCCGAGCGCAACGCACGCAAGGCCAAGCTCCTCTACGACTTCCTCGATCAGAGCACCGCGTGGCGTGGGCACGCCGAGCCCGCGAGCCGCTCGCAAATGAACATCACGTTCCGCGGCTCGACCAAGGAGCTCGAGGAGACCCTGTTCGCGCGCGCTGAAGAGCGTGG
>JAYUYE010000471.1:0-10357 GCA_043752985.1 Myxococcales bacterium | reverse complement strand
TCCGCTCCTCGCCGCCGCCGGCGCGGGCATCGTGCTGCTGATCTGCCGCGACCTCATGCACGAGCCCGATCGCTGGGTCGAGATGTTCGTGTTTCGCTACGACCGGCCGTGGCCCTCGGGTGATCCGTGGTTCAACGATCCATCCGACGGCTTCCTCGTGCTCGGCGCCGTCGCCGTGGTCGCGCTGATCGTGCTGGCGACGCGGTTCGCGCGGATCGGCGTCGCCGCGATCGCTGGAGCCGGTCTCGCGATCTGCTTGTGGGCGCTCCACGTGTACATGCCGATCGCCGGGACCCACTGGGGCATGGGCGACGCCGTGCGCACGTACTACGAGCAGCGCTCGATCTACGGCCAGCACCTGATCTACTTCGGCGCGCGCCAGGTCCACGACGACTGGCACGATCGCGGCGATACCTGGTCGTTCGAGACCAAGGTCCCCGACACCCTGTTCGTCGGCCAGCCGATGCTGCTCGACGTCCGGATCTATCCCGCCGACAACCCGAAATTACCCGACGAGGTGATCGTCCTCGTCGGCACCGCGACCGCGATCCACGATCACTCGGTCGACATCACGCTGCTGCCCGGAGAGCGCACCAAGCTTGGACCCTGGATCGAGCGCGGCAAGGCCGCCAAGCCCAGCCCGCGTCGCCCGCTGCGCGCCGTCGCCGCCGATCGCCTGATCGCCTTCCAGCTGTACTGGCGCGGCGAGAACTTCTGGTCCCAGGAGGAGATCCTCGGCTTCCTCCCTGACATGAAGACCGCGTTCCCGAACACCAACAACGTCGAGGTCACGAAGTACCTCGGCGATCGCGCGCGCTCTCCGTTCGGCCGCCGCTACTTCGCGGTTGGAACGTCGGGCCAGATCGGCGGGCTCAAGAGTCTGCTTCCCACGACGCGCGGCCGCGACTCCTGGGAGATCATCGACTCGACGAGCAACAAGTTCTGGCTCGCGTCGTTCGATCTCTAGTCGTCTTCAGTCGTTCGCCGTATTGCGCCGGATCGTGATCAAGGTCGCCGGCATCGGCGCCGGGATCATCTTGTCGAAGTCGATCCAGATCCGTGCGTCGTCGCGACAGTCGTACTCCCGGCACGGCGCGGGACGCGGTTCGTAGTTGCCGCAGAAGCCGGTCTCGGCGTTCTGGTACACGCAGTAACCCTGCTCGGTCTGCGCGAGGAGGTACGGCTCGTCAATCCGCCACTCGAGTCTCCCCTCCTTGAGGTCCTGCCTGGAGAGCTTGACGTTAAACGAGCAGCACCGGCCGTGGCACAGGTGCATGCGCTTGTCGCAATCCACCGACGAGTTCTCGACCTCGTACTTGTTCGTGGAACCGTTGAGCTCGATCTGCGGCTGACTGACGACGCGGGCGCGCTTGCGCAGCTTGTCGATCAGCCGCAGGTGGCCTTCCGCGAGCTCGCCTTTCTGCTGAAGGATCGTCAACAACGTCTCGAACACGCTGCCGAACTCGGCGAGCATCTGTTCGTTGCGCTCGGTGGCCAGTGCGGTCTCACGCACGAGCCGGAGGATCTCATCCGTGTCCATCCGGCGATTCTAACCGCACCCACGTGTAGGTGTGGTCCGAGGCAACGGAACCGCGAGCGCGGTGTCTCGGAGGTCGTAGCCACATAGACCCTGTGTCGGACTGGCGCGTGGAATGTTGGTGCTATCCTCAATCGTTGGAAGGCAGAGACGCGGCCTCTTTGGGCCCCCTCTCACGTAGGAGCCACCCGTGCAAGCTACTGATACGTCGGCGATCCAGCGCCTGATCGGCAGGGCTCGGTTCCGGATCCGCAGCCAGTGGGCGCTCGAAGGCGCCACCACCGCGACGATCATTGCCGCGGCCACAGCCCTGGTTGCGATCTTCGCGATGCGGATCGAGCTCGTCTCGCGCGGGACCGGCATCGGCCTTCTGATCGCGTCGGTCGGCATCATCGGAATCGGCGCGTTGCTCAGCGCCTCGCGCAAGATCGACGACGAGGCCGTCGCCCGCCGGATCGACCGCGCCTCGAACCTCGCCGACCGGCTGTCGACCGCGATCGCATTCGACCGGATCATGGCGATCGCCGCGCCAACCGGAACCACGACCGCCGAGGACACCGAGACCGAGGAGCTGATGATCGCGGCGATCAAGGACGGTGTTCGCGCCGTCCCGCGCGCCAACATCGAGAAAGCCGCGCCGTTTGTCGCGCCCAAGGATCTGCGCGCTGCCGCCGGCTTCCTCCTCGTTTCGGCGCTCGCTGCCGGTCTCATGATCCCGCGCGACAACCGCGAGCCCGGTCTGTTCCGCGCGGCCCCCGATCACGCCCGCCCCGGCGAGATCGTCCACCTGATCGGCGAGAACCTCCTGACCGGCGTCGCGGCTCCCGTCGCCTCGGTTGGCGCACGCAACGCGATGGGTGTGCCCGGTGTCACGGCAGAGGCGGAGACGCCCGAGCGCGGCTTCGTCCCGGCGGAGGCTTCGGTCTACCTCGGCCCCAGTGACAAGGCGCGCCCTGTGATCGTTCTCGACTGGACCAAGTCGAGCATCAAGATCCGGATTCCTGATGACGCGCCGATCGGCGACACAGTCCTCACGGTCTACATCGGCAAGAAGGTCCTCGGACCGGTGACGTTCACCGTCGTCGATCTCAAGGACCCGCGCGGTCACAAGGAGAATGCCGTCCTCCTCGACCCGGACGAGCGTGCATACCTCGACGCGATCCTCGAGCAGCTCAAGGCAGCGGGCCAGCGTGACGAGGTCCCCGAGCTCGAGGACTTCGCGAAGAAGATCGAGCAGCTCCTGAAGGACGCGGAGATGGGCAAGATCACGAAGGAGCAGCTGCTCGACGCCCTCGCGAAGGCCGAGGAAGCGCTCAAGAAGGACGCCGAGCCCAACGAGGCCGAGGTCCAAAAGCAGATGGGCGAGATGGGCAAGGAGCTCGCGAAGGAGCAGGTGACGAAGGAGCTCGGCGAGGCGCTGCAGAAGAACGATCTGCAGAAGGCCAAGGAAGAGATGGAGAAGCTCGCCGACAAGCTCGACCCGAAGGAGCTCGAGAACAAGCTCGAAGAGCTCAAGAAGCAGCTCGAGAACAAGGACCTCACCGAGCAGCAGAAGCAGGATCTGCAGAAGAAGCTCGACGAGATGAAGAACGAGAAGCCGCTGACCGAAAAGGAGAAGGAGAAGCTTCAGCAGAAGCTCGAGCAGGTCAGCGAGCAGATGAAGAAGAACGACAAGGATCAGAAGACGAAGCAGGAGCAGATGCAGCAGAAGCTCGAGACCGAGATCAAGCGCCTGCAGAAGAAGAAGGACGAAGCGAAGACCGAGAAGGAGCAGCTCGACGCCGAGCGCCAGCTCGCGAAGAAGAAGGACGAGCTGCAGAAGCTCGACAAGGACACCGAGGACAAGGAGCAATCTGCGCAGCGCCAGGCGCTCAAGCGTCTGCAGAAGGACATCGAGAAGGCCGCCGAGAACCTCGACAAGCCGCAGAAGGATCCGAACAAGAGCAAGGACGAGCAAGACAAGGAGCAGGAGGAGCGAGAGAAGCAGGCGTCACGGAACATGAAGGACGCCGCGCGCGAGACCGGCCGTGTCGATCAGGATCAGCGGAAGCAGTCGGCGCAGAAGAAGATGTCATCGCAGATGGATGACCTGCGCGAGGCGATGCGCCGCGCGAAGCAAAAAGGGAACAAGGGCCCGCAGGACCCGTTCAACAAGAACGGCAAGAACAAGGATTTTCAGGCGCGTGCACGCGGCCAGAAGGGCTCGGGCCAGGCGTGGAAGCCGGGTCAGGGTCAGGGCGGCCAGCCCGGTCAGGGCCAGGGCCAGCAGCCCGGTGGTCAGGGTCAGGGCTCCGGCGGCAAGCAGTGGGGCACCGGTCATGACGATGACCTCGTCGGCGATTCGACGCAGAAGACCGGCAACACCAAGGACCAAGATCTCCAGGGCCAGCAAGGCAGCAAGGGCACGTCTCGCCGCGAGACGATCCTCGCCGCTGCGCAGAAGGGCTTCGCCGGCGTCGGCTACAAGAAGGTCTACGCGGACTACCAGCGCATCGTCGAAGAGGTGATGCGCACCGAGAAGCTACCTTCGAGCTACAAGTACTACGTGAAGCGCTACTTCGCGAAGATCCACCCGAGCACGGGCCAGAGCACAACGACCGACGAAGCTGTGCCCGCACCGGCAACCGCACCGCAGGGAAATCCATGAGCACTGCTACCTCCGCTCCTCCGCGCGACGTCGAAGCGACCGTCACCTCGTTCACCGCCGATCTGCGCCGGCTGCGCGAGGAGATCGGGACGATGATGGTCGGGCAGGACAAGATCATCGAGGGCGTGATGATGTGCCTTCTCGGCGGTGGCCACTGCTTGCTCGAAGGCGTCCCGGGCCTCGGCAAGACCATGCTCGTGCGCACGCTCGCCGAGACGATCCACGCAAACTTCTCGCGCATTCAGTTCACGCCCGACCTGATGCCAGCCGACATCGTCGGCACGAACGTCATCGTCGAGAAAGACGGCGGCAAGTTCTTCGAGTTCCAGAAGGGCCCGATCTTCGCGAACATCGTCCTCGCCGACGAGATCAACCGCGCCACGCCGAAGACCCAGTCCGCCCTGCTCGAGGCAATGAGCGAGGGCTCGGTCACGGTCGCGAAGCAGACCTACATCCTCGAGAAGCCGTTCTTCGTGCTCGCCACGCAGAACCCGCTCGAGATGGAAGGCACCTATCCGCTGCCCGAGGCGCAGCTCGATCGGTTCTTCTTCAAGCTGATCGTCGAGTATCCGGACAAGGCGTCGCTGCACACGATCCTCGACCGCACCACCGCCGACTCACAGCCAAAGCCGAAGGCGGTGATCGAGAAGACCCGCATCATGGAGATGCGCGAGCTCGTGCGGAAGGTCCCGCTCGCGCGCCAGATCCAGGACTACGCGGTTCGCGTGATCCTCGCGACGCACCCGGAGAACCCCGAGGCGACGGCGATGTCCAAGCAGTTCCTCCGCTACGGCGCCTCGCCGCGCGGTCTGCAGGCCGTCATTCTCGCCGCGAAGATCCGCGCGCTGCTCGAGGGCCGCTACGCGGTGTCGATCGACGACATCCGTCATGTCGCGACCCCTGCCCTGCGCCACCGCCTGATCATGAACTTCGAAGGTGAAGCAGAAGGCATCGAGGCGGACCACATCATCGGCGAGATCCTGAAGGCGACCAAAGAGGTCTAGTGGCTCTCCCGTCCGTTGACCCTCGAAAGCCACCGTCCGCGACCAAGGGCAACCGTGCCTTCGATCGCAGCGAGCTGTTCGACGAGAAGTTCCTCAAGACGCTCGAGCACCTGCACATGGTGTCGAGGAAGGTCTTCGCCGGAAATCTGCGCTCGGAGCGCCGCACCCGCAAGGTCGGCTCGGGCATCGAGTTCGCCGATCACCGCACCTACTCGCGCGGCGACGACTTCCGCTACATCGACTGGAACCTCTACGGCCGGCTCGACAAGCTGCTGCTCCGACTGTTCGAGGAAGAGGAAGACCTCTCGATCTACATCCTCGTCGACGTCTCGGATTCGATGTCGATCGGATCGCCGCTGCCCAAGCTGCACTACGCGATGCAGGTCGGCGCCGCGCTGACCTACGTCGGCCTCGCGAACCTCGATCGCGTCGCCATCATCCCGTTCGCCGGCAAGCTCGTCGGTCGGATGCCGCCGTCGCGCGGCAAGAACCGCATCTTTCGCGTGTTCGAGTTCCTCCGGCAGTGCGCGATCGGCGGGCAGACCGATCTCGCCGAGTGCATGAAGACGTTCGTCACCCAGAACAAGCGCCGCGGCCTCGCGGTGCTCATCTCGGACTTCTACGACCCGGAAGGCTTCCAGGCCGGGCTCAACACGCTCCGCTACAACAAGTTCGAGCCGTTCGTGCTCCAGGTCTATGACAAGCGCGAGGCCGAGCCGAACCTTCACGGTGACCTGACGCTCGTCGACTGCGAGAATGGCGAGACCAGGGAGGTCACCGTCTCCCGCGCGCTGCTCGATGCGTACCAGCGCGAACACGAGAAGTACTGCAAGGAGCTCGAGGCGTACTGCACGAAGTACGCAATGCCGTTTTTCCGGACGCACACGTCGATTCCGTTCGACGAGCTCGTGCTCAAGATCTTCCGGTCCGGAGGCTTCCTCCGGTGAGCTTCCTCGGGCCTATCCCGCTCGCCGTGTTCGCGTGGATCGCCGGTGGCGCCGCGCTCCTCGCGGTCAGCGCGTACATCATCAAGATGCGGCGCCGCCGCTTCGAGGTGCCGTTCGCGCGGCTGTGGCGCCGCGTGCTCGAGCAGAAGGACGCCAATGCGCTGTGGAAGCAACTCAAGCGGCTGATGTCGCTCCTGCTGATGCTGCTGATCCTCGGCGTCATCCTGTTCGCAGCGCTCGATCCCACGCTGGGCGGAACCTCGCGGGCGGCGCGCAGCGTCGTCGTGCTGCTCGATGCCTCCGCGTCGATGAAGGCGATGGACGGCGACGAGGCGGGCACGAAGTCGCGCCTGCAGATCGCGAAGGAGCGCGCCAAGGCCCTGATCGATGGCATGGGCGGCGGCGACCTCGCGCTGATCATGAAGGTCGATGGCCAGGCGACCCCGATGTCGCGGTTCTCGACCGACGCCCCGATGCTCAACAAGATCGTCGATGGCATCACGGCGAGCGACACGCCCGCGGATCTGACGCGCGCCCTCGGTGCTGCGGCGGATGCGCTGCGCGACCGGCCCAACCCGCTGATCGTCGTGATCTCCGACGGCGCATTCCCCGAAGCACAGCTCGGTCTCGTCAGCTGGGACAAGGCGGCTGCACCGGCGGCGCCGCCGCCCAAGGATGCGAAGGCCGACACCACGACCGCCGCCGCGTGGAATGCCAAGAACCTCGCCGCCGTCGACCTGTCGAACGTCGATGTCCGTTACCTGCCGGTCGGCCGCCGCAGCGACAACGTCGGCATCATCGCGTTCAACGTCCGTCGCTACATCGCGAACAAGGCGGCGTACGAGGTCTACGTCGAGATCCAGAACTTCGGCTCGGAGCCCGCGCATCGCCAGCTCCGCCTCTACAACGGCCCGTCCAACGTCGACAGCAAGCGGATCGACCTCGCGCCCGGCGAGCGCATCCACCGCGTCTACGAGAAGCTGCCCGCGAGCGAAGACAACAAGCTTCGCGTCTCGCTGCAGCCGGTCGAAGGTGCCGGCGGCTCCGACCCGTTCACGCTCGATGACGAGGCCTACGCTCTGCTCCCCGCGCGCAAGAAGCAGAAGGTCGCGATGATCACCGAGGACAACCTGTTCCTCGAGGGCGCCCTGCTCGTCTACGACAACGTCGACCCGGTGAAGTTCAAGCCAGCCGAGTACGACGCGAATCCGTCGATTGTCGACGGCATGGACGTCGTGATCTTTGACGAGCACACACCGTCCGTACTGCCGATGCCGCCCGCCAGTCTCCTGTTTTTCCACCCCACAGGTCCGAACAGTCCGTTCGCGATCCGCGGCGAGACCCCGAACCCGCGAATCACCGAGGTCGACGAGGGCCACCCGGTGATGCGCTGGGTGACGATGTCCGACGTCTACATGGACAGGAGCAACGTGTTCACGATCGATCCCAAGAAGGGCGAGTCGTCGATCGCGTACTGGGTGCGTGACTCGATCATCGCTGCCAAGCGCGACGGCAAGCGCAAGATCCTCGCGTTCGGGTTCTCGCTGCCGTCGACCGGCCGCGAAGGCGCCACGGACCTGCCGATGCGCGTCGCGTTCCCGATGCTGCTGGTCAACACGCTCGACTGGTTCGCCGGTGACACCACCGACCTCCTCACCACCTACTCGACTGGCCAGCGCCAGCGCGTGCCGCTCGACGGCGTGGTCGGCGCGACCGAGGCCGAGGTCAAGGGACCCGACGGCGTCGTCACCAGGACCCCGGTGATCGACGGGCTCGCCACGTTCTACGGCGCGCGCGTCGGCTACTACGACCTGACGGCGAAGGACACGCTCGGCAAGCCGATGGCGTCGCTCGAGCTCGCGGCCAACCTGTCCTCCACGATCGAGTCCGACATCGCGCCGTCGACCGCTCTGACCCTCGGTGGCAAGGCGCTGCAGGCGCCCGAGGCGTTCGCGATCAGCCGCAGCCAGAAGCTGTGGATCTACCTCGTTCTCCTGGCGATGGCGTTGATCGTCGTCGAGTGGGTCACCTATCACCGCCGGATCACCGTCTGATGTCCACCCGCTCAGTCCTCCGCTCGTTGCTGACGCCCGCGGCGTTGATCCGCCTCGGGATCGCGATCGGTGCGTCGGTGGCTCTCTATTTCCTGATCGACGGGTGGATCGCGGACCGCACCTCGATCACGCTCGACCCCGACGTCCTACGCTTCGTGATGGTCGATCGCCCGATCGATCTGCTCGCGCCGCAGTGGCTGCTGCTCGCGTGCGTGGTTCCAGCGTTCTACTTGCTGCGCGTCCTCTCGCTGACCGACCTCTCGGTGCTCCAGCAGGTCGTGCAGTCGACGCTGCGCTCCCTCGTCGTGATCGGCGTCGCGCTCGCGCTCGCCCGGCCGTCGTGGATCACCGAGCAGAACAAGGTCTCGACGGTCATCCTCGTCGACGTCTCCGACTCGATCTCCGAGAAGCAGCTCGCTGCGACCAAGAAGTACGTCGACGACATCGAGAAGGCCGTCGGCGAGGACAACCTCCAGCTGATCACGCTCGCGGAGAAGCCGTCGGTCGTGCGCGTCGAGGACGGCCCGCTGTCTGCGGGGATCAAGCGCCACGTCGGCGCCGGCGCCGGAACGGACATCCAGGCCGCGATGCAGCTCGCCTACGGTCTCTACCCCGATGGCTACCTCCCGCGCATGGTCGTGATCTCCGACGGCAACCAGACCGTTGGCGACGTCGCGGTCGAGGCGTACCGGGCCAAGGAGCTCGGCGTGAAGGTCTCGTGGCGGACCTTCGATCAGGACAAGCAGAGCGAGATCCGCGTCGTTGGCGTGATCGTCCCCGACGAGATCAAGGTCGGCCAGCCGTTCGAGGTCACCGCCGAGGTGTGGTCCACCGAGGCGCAGTCCGCGACGCTGTCGCTCCAGCAGGACGAGTTCCCGAACCCGCTCGAGGCGAGCAAGCGCGTCGACCTCCGCGAGGGTAAGAACCTCATCAAGTTCAAGTCCGACGCCAAGCGCGCCGGCGCCACGACCTACAAGCTCCGCCTCGCGAAGTTCGACAAGGACACCGAGACGGCGAACAACGAGGCCGTGATGACGGCGCCCGTGAAGGGCAAGCCGAGCGTGCTCTACGTCGAGGGCGGCATCCTCCGCGAGCCCGGCTCGGCCAGCTATCTCCAGAAGGCGCTCGAGCACGAGCAGATCGACGTCACGGTCCGCGGCCCGACCGGCATTCCCTCCTCGGCGAAGGAGCTCGAGAAGTACGACCTCGTCCTCGTGTCCGACGTCCCCGCCCACCTCATGGGCGCCGGCCAGATGGCCGCGCTCGACACCTACGTCTCCGCGATGGGCGGCGGTCTGATCATGGCCGGCGGCGAGGACTCGTTCGGCTCCGGCGGCTACGAGCGCACGCGCATCGAGCAGATCATGCCGGTCCGGTTCGACTCCGAGAAGATCAAGGAGCAGCCCGACATCGCGCTCGTTCTCGTGATGGACAAGTCCGGCTCGATGCAGGGCCAGCGGATCGAGATGGCGAAGGAAGCCGCGCGCGCGACCACCGAGGTCCTCGCACCGAACGACTACATCTCCGTCGTGGTGTTCGACAGCGAAGCAACCGTGTTCGTGCGGCCGCAGCGCGCCGCGAACCGCATGCGAATCTCCGCCGAGATCTCCCGCCTCCAGTCCGGCGGCGGCACGAACATCTTCCCGGGCCTCAAGGAGGCGTTCGAGATCCTCCAGGGCGTCAACGCCAAGGTCAAGCACGTCATCCTCCTGTCCGACGGTGAGGCGCCGCGCGACGGCATCGCCGAGCTCGTGCAAGACATGCGCGGCGCGCGAATCACGGTCTCGGCGGTCGGCGTCCCCGGCTCGGACCGGGACCTCCTGAGCCAGATCACGGAGATCGGTGACGGCCGCCTCTACATGGTCGAGGACATCGGTTCCTTGCCCAAGATCTTCATGAAGGAGACGCAGGAGGCGCAGAAGAGCCAGCTCGTCGAGGACATCATCCATGTCCGCGTCGCCAAGAAGGTCGAGGCAATCGAAGGCACGGGCGTCGAGAATGCGCCGCCCCTCCGCGGCTATGTCACCACCAAGCCCAAGCCGACCGCCGAGACGATCCTCATCTCCGATCTCGGCGAGCCGATCCTCGCGCGCTGGCGTCACGGCGCCGGCAACTCCGTCGCGTGGACCTCCGACGTCAAGAACCGATGGGGCGTCGACTGGATCCGC
>JAYUYE010000470.1:0-4351 GCA_043752985.1 Myxococcales bacterium | reverse complement strand
GGTAGACGCGCGCGATGCGATCGCCGTCGACCATGCGATCGCGGAGGAACGACGCGACGCGGAGCGCGAGCGCGAGCGATGGTGCGTGGCCGGTTGCGCGCCACGCTGCCACGAGATGGGTGATCGCGAGACCGTTCCAGCCAGCGAGGACCTTGTCGTCGGTGCCGGGGCGAACGCGGGCCGCGCGCGCGGCGAGGAGCTTGGTGCGCAGCTCGGCGAGGTGCTCCTCCTCGTGCGGAGAGGTTCGCGCGGTGACGCGGGAGAGGACGGTGGTGGCGTGCTCGAAGTTGCCCTGCTCGGTGACGTCGTAGGCGGCGGCGAACACGAGTGCGTTGGTGCGGCCGAGCACGTCGCGCAGCTGGGTGGGCGTCCACACGTAGAACTTGCCCTCCTCACCCTCGCTGTCGGCGTCGAGGGAGGACCACAGGCCACCGGCGGGGTCGGAGAGCTCGCGCTCGAGGAACGCGACAGTCTCGGAGAGGACCTCGGTCGCGCGCGCCGCGAACGGACCGCTCATCGCGACCACGCTCGCGTAGACGCCGACGAGCTGAGCGTTGTCGTAGAGCATCTTCTCGAAGTGCGGAACCAGCCAGCGCTCGTCGACGGAGTAGCGGGCGAAGCCGCCGCCGAGGTGATCGTAGATGCCGCCCTCCGCCATGCCGCGCGCCCATCGATCGAAGGCCTCGCGCGCCGGGCCGCCGAGCGGGAACCGTCCCGACCGCGCAAGCAGATCGTGGCTCGAGCTCGACGGGAACTTCGGCTTGCCGCCGAGGCCACCGTGCTTCGGGTCGCAGCGCTCCGCGAGCTGGCGACCCGCGGTGATCAAGAGCGACGCGGCGAGGCCGCCCGGATTGGCGCCGTGCGCGCCGCGGCGGTAGTGCGCGTCGACGCGCTGCAGGCCGTCGATCAGCGCGAGCGCGTTGTCCTCGACATCGGCACGCCGGGTCCGGAACGCATCAGCCATCGCCTCGAGCGCATCCCGAAAGCTCGGGCGACCAAACTTCGCGGTCGGCGGAAAGTAGGTGCCGAGAAAGTAGGGCCGACCATCGGGGAGACAGAACGCCGACAGCGGCCACCCCCCGCCCTCGCCCTGCACCATGATCGCGTTCATGAACACGGCGTCGACGTCGGGGCGCTCCTCGCGGTCGACCTTGATGTTGACGAACAGCTCGTTCATCACGGCGGCCGTCGCTGGATCCTCGAACGACTCGTGCGCCATCACGTGACACCAGTGGCACGCGGCATAGCCAATCGAGACGAACACTGGCTTGTTCGCGCGCCGCGCCTCGGCGAACGCCTCTTGGGTCCACGGCCACCACTCCACGGGGTTGTCAGCGTGCTGCCGCAGGTACGGCGAGCTCTCGGCGGCGAGGAGATTCGGCATGCCGGGGGTGTAGGCCGCAGCCTCCTGCCCCGCAACCAGTCCTTCCCTGTCGATCGACTTATAGAACCCTGGCGGACAAGTTTCTGCCCGATGAGTGGAGATCATTCCCTATTGGAGTTACCAATCGGATCATGATTCGACTGTCCGGTTCCCTCATAGCTGCTGCGATGTTCTGCGGCGCCATCGTGACGACTGCGAAGGTGGCCGACGCCGACGTGGAGATCGGTGGCATCGTGGGTGCGCACATCTTCAACCACAACAACGAGCTGGGCGTCGACGACCTCGAGTTTGCTCCGAGCCAGCGCAACTCGATCCTGCTCGGGCTGCGGTTCGGCGCGTACTTCAACGACGTCATCGGCATTGAAGGCGAGTTCGGAATCATCCCGACCGCCGCCCGCGAGTTTGAGTACAGCATCACGAACCTGACCTACCGCGCTCACCTGATCGCGCAGTTCCGCGCAGCGAACCCGGAGAACAAAGTCCTCCCGTTCCTGCTCGTTGGCGCCGGCGCGTTCTCGACAGTGACGTCGAACAACGACAACTTCACGTCGCGCACGAACGAGATCTACGAGGACACCGATGCGGTGTTCTACGCGGGTGTTGGTCTCAAGTTCCGCATGAGCCAGAGCTGGGGCCTCCGCCTCGACGCTCGCTTCATGATGGTTCCGAGCAGCGTGAACCCGAACCAGGACAAGAATGACTCGCGCGTAGCGCTCGATTTCGAGGCACTCGGCTCGCTCTACGTTTCGATCGGTGGATCCAAGACCGTGATGGTCGAGAAGGAGCCGCCGGTTGACGACGATCCCGACAAGGACGGCATCGTCGGAGCGCTCGACCAGTGCCCCACCGATCCGGAAGACAAGGACGCGTTCCAGGACGAGGACGGTTGCCCCGAGCCCGACAACGACGCCGACGGCATCCTCGATCCGAACGACAAGTGCCCGACCCAGGCCGAGGACAAGGACGGCTTCCAGGACGAAGACGGTTGCCCGGACGCCGACAACGACGGTGACGGCATCGCTGACGGCTCGGATCGCTGCCCGCTCGAGCCCGAGGACAAGGACAACTTCCAGGACGAGGACGGCTGCCCGGATCCGGACAACGACGGTGACGGTGTCCTCGACGCAACCGACAAGTGCGTCGACAAGCCGGAGACCCGCAACGGCTACCAGGACGAGGACGGCTGCCCGGACGAGATTCCGGAGAAGGTGAAGAAGTTCACGGGCGCCATCCAGGGCATCAACTTCCGCACGAACTCTGCCGAGCTGCTACAGACCTCGAACCGCACCCTCGACAGCGCGGTCGCGGTCCTCAAAGAGTTCGCGGACCTCAAGCTCGAGATCCAGGGTCACACCGACGACGTCGCGATCAAGAAGGGTGGCAAGTTCGCCGACAACCTCGAGCTGTCGCAGGCCCGCGCGGAGTCGGTCCGGGAGTACTTCATCAAGAAGGGCATCGACCAGGGCCGCCTCTCGGCGAAGGGCCTCGGCGATACCGTTCCGGTCGAGCCGACCACGGGCCTCAAGGGCCGCAAGCTGACCACGGCGCGGTCGAAGAACCGCCGCGTCGAGTTCCAGCTCGTCAGCTCGCTCGCCCCGACGCCCTGAGCGTCGAGCGTTAGCCGATCGCTCCCTCACAGGGAGTGAACGAAACCGGTCTCCGTGGCTCACCAGCCGCCTGAGACCGGTTCCTTTTTTCGGGCATGAACCGAACGTGGACCTCGCTGCTGACCGTGACGGCGACAGCAAGCCTCGCCGTGTCGAGCTCCGGATTCCTGGCTCGCCGTAGGCGCTACACTCCGTCCATGGGCAGCACGCTGTGCTCGGCGCTCGAGCGACGATTCGCCGATGCGCGCGTGCTGGACAGTGCATCCGGGACCACGGTCGAGCACGAGATCGAGGGCGCGACCTATCGCGCCGAGCTCGCGATGGCGCCCGTCGCGACCATCACGGTGGCGCTCCCGCCGACCGATGGATTCGAGCTTCGCCTGCGCTGGAACGACCGGTGGGCCAACAGCAGCGCTCCGCGGGCCGCGTCGTTCGACGACAGCTTCCTGATCGAGACCAACGACCTCGCCCTCGCGACCCTGTGGCTCGATCACGGGTCACGCTCGGGCCTCCTGATGTCGCGCTACGTCTCGGCGCAGAATCCCGCGCGCGACACGGCCCTGCTCCTGCGCGACGCCAGCTGGACGTTCGAGGTCGTGGACGACGAGGTGCGCGCGCACCGCAGCGACGCGGAACCCCGGGAGGACCGGATGGCCGACATCCTCGTCGCCGCGCTGATCCTCGCGGCCCAGCCACGACGATGGGCCGATGCGTTCGCGGACCTCGGCCACGAGCTCGGCTGCGATCCTGCACAGCGGATCGAGTTCGGCGGACTGCCGGTGTTGCGCGTACGGCGCGGTCACGTGGACGTCCTTGTTCACGTGGTCCGCCGCCTCGGCCGCGAGGATCCCGGTCGGTTGCGGACGCTGATCCGCGCGCACCGTCATGGCAGTGGCGGCGAGACGCTGTCGCTCGTGTCGGACAGCTTGCCGCGCAGTGCGTGGCCAGCGGCAATGGGCTCGAGCACGAGCACGCTGTCCATTGATTCGCGCGCTGCCGAGCTGCTCGATCTCGCCCGGCCGAGTGCGACGACCGTGCGAGCTCACGACGTCGAGATCTCGTTCGACGGCCTGCTCTCGGACCGCGACCGGCTCGGCGCCGCGATCGAGCTCGCCGCGCGCTGGGCGACGGCGACGTACGAGGGCGGGCCGTACCGATAGGTCGATATCTTCGGAGGAATCCGCAAGGCTTCCGCGCCGCCAAACCCGACCAAAGATGCCTGGAATTCGGTGCCTCCGGACCCCGGTTTTTCGAGGAGGAACGGGCTATAAACGCGCTCGCAGATGTCCGACGTAACCAACGCCAACATCACGCCCATCTCGATCGAAACCGAGATGAAGAACTCGTTCATGGATTACGC
>JAYUYE010000469.1:0-4361 GCA_043752985.1 Myxococcales bacterium | reverse complement strand
GGCCGAGATCAGCGAGTCGCGGATGTCGCGACGGCTGGGCGACCAGGCCGCGCTCGATTCCGACAAGAACGGCGACATCACGTCCGCGGAGATCGAGGCGTCGATGGAGAAGATGCGCGAGCGGATGCGCGAGCGCCGCGGCGGGGTTGGCAGCGGCGAACGTTCGGGCAGCGCTGCGCGGTGACTAGACTGCGGCGAGGATCGCCTTGCGTTGTGCTGAGTCGGGTACCGGTCCACGCATCGCGCCGAGGTTGTCCTCGATGTGCTTGACCTTCGAGGTCGCCGGAATCGGGCACGTCACCGCCGGGTGACCGAGCAGGAACTTGAGGAACAGCTGTCCCCAGCTCGTGCATCCGAGCTCCGTTGCGACCGCCGGTAGCGCCTTGCCTTTGACCGCGGTGAACAGATTTCCCGACGAGAATGGCTGCATCACGAGCACCGCGATGCCCTTCTCCGCCGCGAGCGGCAGCAGACGCTTCTCGACGCCACGCGACGCGACCGAGTAGGGGAGCTGCACGAAGTCGAGCTTCTCGGTCTTCATGATCCGCTCGAGGTCGTCGAACGCGCTGTGCGCGTAGTGCGTGATGCCGATGTACCGGATCGTGCCGGCTTCCTTCCACGCGCGCAGCGTGGCGAGGTGGGGCTTCCAGTCGACGAGGTTGTGGATCTGCATCAGATCGAGCCTCGCGGGCGAGCCGAGGCGCGCGATCGAGCGCTTCATCTGGGTGATGCCGACGTCCTTGCCCTCGGTCCACACCTTGGTCGCGAGGAACGGCCGTTCGTTCGGCAGCGCGATTGCAGCGAGCATCTTGCCGATCGCCTCCTCGCTCTTGCCGTACATCGGCGACGAATCGACCACGCGGCCTCCGAGCTCGAGGAACCGCTTCAGCACGCCCGTGATCGGCGCGATGTCCGCGACGTCGAACGTCTGCCACGAACCCAGGCCGATCGCGGGTACCTGCTCGCCGGTCGATGGGATCGTCCGGAGAAGAATCGGGTCACGGGACAGCGTGCGCTCCTTGGCTCGTGCAAGGTGCGGCGCAGCGAGGGCGGTGAGCCCGGCCGCGAGCATCTGTCGTCGAGACCACAAGCCCGGACTGTAGCGCGAGCCGGTTCACGAGCCAGCCGGCGTCCGGCATGGGATAGTAGCCAGCGTGAACCGAGTCGTCCTCGCAGCCGCGCTCGCGCTGCCGATATCCGCGGCGGCAGAGGAGCCCGCGGATGATGGCGGCGTCGATCCGAGCAATCACCCGCCGATCTCGAACCGGATCAACCTGCGCGTCGGCGGAGCGTCGACCGATGACACCGGGTATCCCACGATCTGCCTCGACGTCCGGATCGCGTGGAGGATCGGCGTCGAGTCGTGCGGCACGGGACAGGCGCTGCTCCACAACGAGCCCGGCAACGAGATGGCGCACTTCCGCGTCAACTACTCGATCATCGATCGCTCGCTGTGGAAGGGCACACTGCACGCGCGCGGCGGCATCGGGTTCGCCGAGATGCAGATCGGCAAGGACAACCCCGGCTTCAAGTTCGGCAGCCCCGATCAGGATCGCGGATCGGTTGCCGGACCCGAGGCGGCGCTGTCCGCGCAGTGGCTCCTGCCGATGTACAAGAAGCTCGACTTCGTCGTGACCGGCACCGCGGGGCTCGCGTACTTCGCGGGTGCCCCCGAGCTCGCCACGAGCAAGAGTGAGCTGCAATCGTTCGTCTCCGTCGAGGCTGGCGTCGGCTGGTGACCCGGCGCGTCAGCCGTTCTTCACGGACGAGCCCGCGGACTGAGGCGGTTTCGTCACCCGGTTCTTGGTCTTGACAGAGTCATGACCGAACGTGGTTTCGCGGCGGGCGCAAAGCGTGCTCTAAACCGAGAGCCATGGAGCTCCGGACTGTTGCGACCTATTCGAAGACCGTGCGACCGACGCTGCCGGACGCGGTCTTCGAGCCCGCGAAGTCGCGCCTCTTGTGGCTGCCCGTGCACGCGGGAATCACTGTGTCGCTCGCGTGGGCGATGGCGAGTGGTCGGTTGCCCGCGCTGCTCTGGCCGGTTGCCTCGCTGATCATCGGCTGCTGTCTTGCTGGCAGCGTGTTTCTCGGTCACGAGCTCATGCACGGCGCGATCGTGAAGGGCCGGACGATGATCCGCCTGATCGGCTGGTGGTGCCTGCTGCCGTTCACGCTGTCTCCCACGCTGTGGACCGCCTGGCACAACCGCGTCCATCACAATCACTGCGCGATGCCGGGCCGCGATCCGGACATGTACCCGACCTTGATCGAGTATCAGACCCAGCGCGGCTCGCGGATCATGGCCGATCAGTTCGGCCTCGGTCGCCGTCGCCTCGTCAGCCTGTTCAGCCTGTTCGTCGGGTTCACGGGCCAGAGTCAGCAGATGCTGTGGACCGCGCGCGAGAAGGGAATGCTCTCGCCGGGCCTGCATCGCCGCGCGATCGTCGAGTTCCTCCTCGGCATTGGGTTCTGGACCGGGCTCGCGTTCCTCGTCGGCTTCGTGCCGTTCGCCTTCATCTACCTGCTGCCGTTCGTGGTCGCAAACTCGATCGTGATGATGTTCATCATGTCGAACCACAACCTCAGCCCGCTGACGCCGTCGGTCAACGATCCGCTCGTCAACTCGCTGTCGGTCACGCTGCCTCGGGCGCTCGAGTTCTTGACCCTCGACTTCGGTTACCACGCCGAGCACCACCTGTTCCCGACGGTCAGCGCACGCCACGGCAAGGTCGTTCGCGCGGCTCTGCTCGAACACTTCCCGGAGCGCTACCAGTCCATGCCGCTGACGGCCGCGCTCGGTCAGCTCTATCGGACGGCGCGCGTCTATCAGGACGACACCACGCTGATCGATCCACCGAGCGGCCAGACGTTCCCGACGCTCGTGCCCCGCGGCGCGATGCACGATCAAGCGCCGAACGCCTAGGACGTCTGGTCCGCCAGGGACGTCAGACCGCTGTGCTACCCAGTGCGAGCATGGAACGCTTCCCACGCGGCACGCTCCCACCGTCAGCCTACGTCGCCCTGACCCGTGGAGCGCCGCAGATGGTGGCCGCAGCGCCCACCACGATCGATCGCGCGGAGATCAGCTCTGCCGCCGCGCAGGCGCCGCGCGGGACCTGTGATCTTGCCTCGATGTGCCCGACCTGCCACACGCTGATGCAGCCGGAGCACGCGCACTATCGCTGCGCGACCTGCGGCTATCGCGACTCCTGCTGCTTCTAGTCCCGGGTCGGCGCTGGAACGATCCGTTCCCGCGAGAGCCCGCTGCGCACCTGGGCAACCGGCGTTACTGTGGCCCCGTGACCCATCCGATCCTCGGCACCATCGCGCTCGGGTTCCCGTGGGAGACCCAGGACCCGTTTCTGTTCTGCGTCCATCACGATGACAACTACCCCGCTGGCAATGACCGGATGGGGCCCGCCGCCTCCCTCGCAGGCCGCGAGCTCGGCATGGACTTCGCCGGCAAGGATGGCTGGCGCATGTATCACGGCAAGGAAATCCCGGGCTTTCCCGGTCACCCGCACCGCGGCTTCGAGACCGTGACCATCGTGACGCGCGGCCTGATCGATCATTCGGATTCTCTCGGAGCGACCGCGCGGTTCGGCCGTGGCGATGTCCAGTGGCTCACCGCGGGCAAGGGAATCGTGCACTCCGAGATGTTCCCGCTCGTCGATCAGAGTGGCCCGAACCCGCTCGAGCTGTTCCAGATCTGGCTCAACTTGCCGAAGGCCGACAAGCTCACGCAGCCGTACTTCACGATGCTGTGGGAGCACGCGATCCCGCGCCATGTCGCTCGTGATGGCGCGGGCCGCACCACCGAGGTCACCGTGATCGCCGGCGCTCTTGGCGACGCGAAGCCGCTACCGCCACCGCCCAGCTCGTGGGCCTCGCGCCCCGAGTCCGACATCGCGATCTGGACGATCCACATGCAGCCCGGCGCCGAATGGACGTTGCCGGCCGCGCAGCGCGGCTCCAACCGCACGCTCTATCTCTACACGGGTGCCGCGAAGATCGCGGACCGGCAGATGTCGTCACCGGCCGGGGCGCGTCTCGTTCCCGACGCCGAGGTTCCACTCGTCGCGGGCCCGGCCGGTGCTGACTTGCTCCTCCTTCAAGCGCGCCCGATCGGCGAGCCGGTCGTGCAACACGGCCCGTTCGTGATGAACACCCGCGAGGAGATCCAGCAGGCATTCGCCGACTACCAGCGCACGCGGTTCGGGGGCTGGCCGTTCGCGAGCGAAGCCCCCGTGCACCCGCGCGAGGAGGGCCGGTTCGCCCGCCACGCCGACGGCCGCATCGAGCGCGCGGACGAAGCGAAGAAACCGGCCGGTCAGGCCTACACGCCGTAGCGGGGGGGG
>JAYUYE010000468.1:0-4363 GCA_043752985.1 Myxococcales bacterium | reverse complement strand
TCGGTGTCGTCGGGACCGGGTTGAACTTCGCGATCGGACGCTGGTGGGATACGTCCGCGCTCGGCGTGTTCCATCAGGTCAGCACCGCTTACTTCGTGCTCGCTGCCGTCGCGTCGGGTGGGATCAACTACTCGGTGCTGCGTGCGGTCGCCGAGCAGCCGGACGATCGCGCTCGCGTGGCCGCGATCACCATCGGCGCACTCGTGCCCACGATCGTTGCCGCCACGCTCGCGACGGCTGTGTTCGTGCTCGGCCGCCACGCGGTCGCGAGCCTTCTCGATAGCGCCTCGATCGGAGAGGGCATGCTGTGGGCGGCACCCGGTCTGTTCTGCTTCACCTTGAACAAGGTGCTGCTCGGTGTGGTCAACGGCCGCGGTCGGATGCGCGCGTTCGCGGTGTTCACGTCGCTTCGCTACGCGTTGATCGCGGTCGGCCTGGTGATCGCGATCGCGATCGAGGCGCGCTCCGAGCAGCTCCCGGGCCTGTGGGCGCTGACCGAGGGCGTGCTCCTCGTGGTGCTGCTCGGCGAGCTCGTCATCACCGTACCGCTCCATCACGGCGCAGGCTGGCGAGCCTGGGTGTTCAAGCACATCCGGTTCGGCACGCGTGGCGTGGGCGCGACCCTGCTCTACGAGCTCCAGACCCGGCTCGATGTCTGGCTGCTCGGGGCCGTGATGTCCGATGCGAGGGTTGGCATCTACAGCATGGCGGCGAGCATGGCGGATGGCGCGTGTCAGCTCGCGGTCGTGGTCCAGGCCAACGCGAATCCGAGGATCGCAGCGGCGCTCGCGGCCGGCCGGCCAGCCGAGATCGAGCTGTTCGTACGCCGGTCGCGCCGCTGGTTCGTGCCCGGGATCGTGGCCGCGTGTGCGCTCGGCGCCGTCGCCTTTCCGATCGTCATCCCGTGGATCACCGGCAAGCCAGAGTTCAGCGACGGCGCGGTGCCGTTCGCGGTGCTGATGGGAGGCCTCGCGCTCGCGTCGCCGTGGCTGCCCTTCAATCAGCTGCTGCTCATGGGGGGGCGCCCCGGCTGGCACACGATCTACGTCGCGGTGGCGGTGGCCGGCAACGTGGCGCTAAACCTCGCCCT
This sequence comes from Myxococcales bacterium, assembly GCA_043752985.1. Taxonomy (GTDB): domain Bacteria; phylum Myxococcota_A; class Polyangia; order Haliangiales; family Haliangiaceae; genus JABFXX01. Next base: position 3,273 of record JAYUYE010000468.1, on the reverse strand, counting down.
GATCCCGCGCTACGGGCTGCTCGGCGCCGCGCTCGCGACCGCGATCGCGATGGTCGCGTCCGCCGTATGGCTCCGCCGGCTCGCGTACACGCTGGTGGGCGTGCGGCTGTGATCAGCCGTCGTCGACGACCGAGCGATCGATCTCGCGGGCGATCCGGGCGCCGGCACCGACGACGAGCGAGTACGGCGGCACGCTCTTGTGCACGATCGCACCGGTCGCGATCACCGAGTGGTGCCCGATGCGGACCCCGGGCGCGATGATCACCGCCGGCATGATCCAGACGTCGTGCTCGATCACCGTCGGAAACTGCTTGTCCGGGTAGAGCCGACGCAGCGACGTCGACGTCGGGATCAGCTGGTGTGCGGTGATGATCGTCCGCGCACCGATCGCGGTCCGGTCGCCGATCTCGATCATCTCGGGACAGAGCTTGTCGAACAGCACCCCGTCGCCGATGAACACATCGCGACCGACCTTGACGCCGAACTGCCGGTACAGCTCGGCGCGGGCGCTCGAGGACGGGCACACGTTCGCCAGCGCACTCAGGGCGACGCGACGTACGACGGTCAGGAATCCGGGCTCGAACATCGGCAGACGAGCATGGCACGAGATCCAGGGTCAGACATTTTGTGACCTCGGTTTCCGTCGTCGACGACCAGCGCCTGAGCTAGGCTCCCATCGCTCATGTGCGGGATCTTCGGCATTGTCGTCAGGCCCGTACCCGGGACGCGTCCACCCAAGATCCGCGAGCTCCTCTCGGCGCTGTTCCAGCTCTCGGAGTCGCGCGGCAAGGAAGCCTCCGGTCTGGCGGCGGTCTGCGGTGATGAGATCCGCGTCCTCAAGTCGCCGGTGCCGTCGTCGAAGCTCATGCGATCGGCGAGCTATGCGTCGCTCGTCGACGCGGCTGTGAGCGACCGCGGCGTCGCGGTGATCGGCCACTCTCGCCTCGTGACCAACGGCACGCAGGCCGAGCACGACAACAACCAGCCCGTGAACGTCGACGAGATGGTGGGCGTCCACAACGGCATCATCGTCAACGAAGCTAAACTGTGGGAAGCGCGCCCCGAGCTCGAGCGTCGCGGCGAGGTCGACACCGAGCTTCTGTTCCGCTTGATCGGCAGCTTTGCGACGACAGACGGCTCGTTTGTCGGCGGCATGCGCACCGCCTATGCCGAGGTGATAGGCGTTGCGAACATCGCGGTGTTCGTGGCAGCGCTCGATCAGCTGATGCTCGCGACCAACAACGGCTCGATCTACTACGCGAGCGATGTCGGCGCGCGTGCGTTCGTGTTCGCGTCCGAGGAGTACATCCTGCGCAAGGCGCTCGAGGAGGTCGGCCTCTCCAGCCTCGCGACGAAGATCGTGCAGCTCGCAGCCGGTCGCGGCTTGCTGGTCGATCTCGCCACGGCGTCGGTGCAGTCGTTCGCCCTCGCGGGCGAGCAGCCGGCCGCCGTGATCGAGCGCGCGGCGAACAAGCGCTCGATCGTCGTCGAGCAGGCAGCGACGTCACGACCACGGTCACGCGCACCGAGCAGCGATGTCGAGCCGTCGTGGTTCACCGATCTCTCCGAGCGCAATCGCGCCGCGATCGCAGCGCTGCGCCGGTGCGTCCGCTGCGTTCAGCCGGAGACCCTGCCCTTCATCGGGCTTGACAGAGACGGCGTCTGCATCGAGTGCCGCGAGCACGTGCCGGTCGTCGCTCGTGGGCCCGAGGTACTCGAAGCTCTCCTCGAGCCGCATCGAACGCGGGACGGTCGGCCCGAGGTCCTCGTCCCGCTGTCCGGCGGTCGCGACAGCTGCTACGCGCTGCACTACATCAAGACCGTCCTCGGCGTCACGCCGATCGCCTACACGTACGACTGGGGCATGGTCACCGACCTCGCGCGGCGGAACGCGTCGCGCCTGTGCAGCCAGCTCGGTGTCGAGCACATCATCGTCTCGGCGGACATCGCGCAGAAGCGCGACTACATCCGCAAGAACGTCAACGCATGGCTGCGCCAGCCGGACCTCGGCGTCGTGCCGCTGTTCATGGCCGGCGACAAGCAGTTCCTCTATCACGCGTCGAAGCTGCAGGAGCGCACCGGCGTGAAGCTCCAGATCTGGGGCAACAACCGGCTCGAGCGCAGCGACTTCAAGACCGGGTTTTGCGGGTTCGATCGCGGCGGCTACAAGGACAGCACCGGCGAGAGCTCGGCGGCGAGTCTGGTCCGCATGCGGACCTTCGATAATGCCCGCATGATCGGCTACTACCTGAGAGCGTTCGTGACCAACCCGGCGTACCTGAACGCCTCGATCCCGGACACCCTGTTCTCGTACTTCCTCTACTACGTCCGGAAGCTCGACTTCCTCGACATCTACGACTACGTGCCGTGGGACGAGGACGTGATCGTCCGGACGCTGATCGACACGTACGACTGGGAGGTCGCGACCGACACCACGAGTACGTGGCGGATCGGCGACGGCAGCGCAGCGTTCTACAACTACATCTACTGGACCGCGGCCGGGTTCACCGAGAGCGACACGTTCCGCAGCGGCCAGGTCCGCCAGGGCTCGCGCTCGCGGGCCGACGCGCAGCGGGTCGTCGACGACGAGAACCGACCGCGGTACGCGTCACTGGCCTGGTACTGCCGCACGGTGGGGATCGATCTCGAGCGCACGCTGCACGTCATCAACGCGATCCCGAAGCACTATCCGCCCGCCTAGCTCGAGCGCAGCGTCCGGCTCACGTGACAGCCGATGCGGTCCGCGTTCGCCATCATCGTGAACGTCAGGCCCTTCGACGGCAGGCTCGGGAACACCGACCCATCGGCGATATACACGCGCTTCGTGCGGTGCAGGCGGCCCTCGCGATCGGTCGTCAGCTCCTCGTCCGTGGCCGACATCGGCAGCGTTCCCGCGTAGTGGACGCTCGCAGCGTGGCCCGGCCGCATCGTCTTGAGCTTGATGCAGCGGAGTCGCCGCAGGCCGCGCGTGATCTCGGCCTCGACGTCATCGATCTGCTGCTGCTCCCTCGCAGACAAGCTGTACTCGATGTCGAGCGGTGCATCATCGCCGCCGGCGAGCGAGCAGTACTTCGAGGGCGACGGCGCGTCGCGGTGCTGGAGGATCAGCGCACCCAGGCTCGGCGACAGGTGCCGCATGATCTTCAGGCTCTCGCGTACCGGAAGCGGCGTGTCCTTGATCAAGCGGAACAGCAGCAGCGAGCGGTACGAGTAGAAGTGACCGACCGTGAACGGCCGCGTGTGGCCCTGCGGTGCGTGCACGAGGCAGAACTG
>JAYUYE010000467.1:0-4364 GCA_043752985.1 Myxococcales bacterium | reverse complement strand
ATGCAGCGTCGACGAGCACGGTCGCGAGGCGGGGCCCTGCCAGTGCTTGTTCGCGCAGCGCTCCTTCCCAGCGCTGCTCGTCATCACCACGAACAGCGGTCGATGCGATCACGAGCAGCGAGTCGTGAGGGAGTGGACTCGCGCCGCGCGTCGCCTGATTCCTGCTCGCGCCAAGCGCAGCACCACCAGCACCGAGCGGCGTCGACTTCGGCCGCTGGCCGGTCACCGATCCATCAGGAAAGCTCGCGACCGGACCCACGACATGGGCACCGGGATGGCCCGCACACGCCCACGCGACCGTCTGTCGATCGGCGTCGAGAATAGCGAGGAACGCGGCGATCGACTCGCCTCCGCGCAACACGCCCTCGGTACCCGCGCGCAAGCTCGTGATGAGATCGTCGAGCGTGATCGCCGCGGAGCCGGTGGTCGCGGCGGCGAAGGCACCCGTCAATGCCGCGGTCGCGAGAGCAGCGGCAACTCCGTGCGCCTGCGCTTCGGTCACCATCACCGCGAGCCGGCCATCGGCGAGGAGCGTGGCCGACCAGCCCGCCCCCGTCGTGCGTGGCGCGGTCCGATATTCTGCGGCAACGGTCCATCGCCCGAGCTCGTCATCGCGACTCGCCGACGCCTGCAGCCGCATCGCCTCGGCGACTTCAACTTCGCGCGCGGTCGCGCCTTCCTTGGCCGCCGAACGCGCGAGCAACGCATAGGTCACCGCACGTGCGCTTGCACGCGACGACTCGAGCACCAGCCCTTGTTCCTCCTCGCGCAACGCGTCGCCATGATCGGCTTCGACCAGCCCGACGAGTGCGCCGCGATCGATCAGCGGGACGAGCAGCGTGGCTCCATGCGCGGTGACCAGTGCCTCGATCCGGGTGCGTAGTGGCCCGAGCTTCATCGTCGAGAGATCGGTCGGCGCGAGCGCCTGACCGTGCTCGACGAGCCAGCTCGCGAGGTCCTTGTCGAGCGGCCAGGTCGCGCCGGTCATGACGTTGACGAGCTGGCTGGCCTCGGCACGCCACATCGCGCGCATGCCGATCCCGACGGTCTTCCACAGATCGCCGAGCCGCACGGCGACGAGCTTCTCGTCGTCGACATCCGCGAGCCGTGACAGGAACTGCTCGAGAGCACGTTCGCCCGCGACGCGCACCGGCCTCTGCTCCGCGATTGCCCACGACCCAGCGAGTGCACTGCCCCACAGCGCCGTGGCGATCAGCACGTAGGTGAGCGGCTCCGCATTGCGCAACAGCAGCGAAGTAACTGCGATCCCGACGATCGTGATCGCGAACCCGACCGCCTCGATCCAGGCGTTGCGATCGTAGCCTTGCGGCCGCAACAAGTCGGTCCTGCGCACGAGGTAGATCGCGATCGCTCCGGCGAGCAGTGCGGGCAGCCAGGCGATCGGATAGGTGCCGAGGATCCCGTGCACGATCAGCATGTCGATCGAACCGATCGTGCCGAGAGCGAGCACCGCTATCAGGAGACGGATCAGCCGCTGCTTCTCGCCGCGCGTCGACGAGCGCCGCACGATGAAGAGGCCGACGGCCAGCCACATGGCGAGCTGCGAGACGTGGAGAACCGTCAGCGGACCGGGTCGCAGATAGAGCAGGCCCGACGACAGCCGCTGGACGCCGGGCACCACGAGGTCGGTCCCCCAGCACACGGCCATGAGCACGACGCCGATTCCCATCGAGGCGCGCGCGAGCCAGCGATGCCGCTCGAGCTGCCCGCTGACCCCGAGCAACACCAGCAACAGATTCGGGCCGACGAGCGCGACCGGCCCCTGACCGAGTCGGAGGAACCGCGTTGCCGTATCCGGATCCTGCGTGCACGCCGCGAGCGCCGAGCACAGTGCCCACGGCAACGTCGTCGTGGCGGCGCCCACTACGCCGAGCCGCATCACCTGATCGCCACGCACGATCGATGCGAGGAACGCGACCGCGAACATCGTCACGGCGCACGCGAAGTACGGCGCCGCCAGCCAGCTCCACGACAGCTCGAACACCCGAGGCGAACGCTAGCTGAATTCGGCTACGGCGTCTCGAGCTGCAAGGTCAGCGTGTAGCGGTTGTGCGCGCACGCACCTTCGCAATCGCCCTCGCCGGTACGCGCGATCCGGACCGCGTAGTGCCCGCCCGGCGCCAGGGCGTGCTCGATGCACCGCTGCTCATCGCCGTCGTCGGGTTCCGCATTCGGGCACGAGGTGCCGGTCGCGACGATGGCACCGCCCGCGTCGCGCAGCTCGAGCTCGAGGATCTCGAATGCGAGAGCAAACGTCAGGCGCAGGTCGACGCCGACCGTGGTGCAGCTCGCGGGAACGTCGAACTGGAACCAGTCCTCGCCGTCGAGGTCGCGGGTGCAGCCGATCACCTCGGCCGGGCGCGACGCACACAGAAGGTTCTCGATCACCTGCGCGTTGTTGGTGTTGTCGTTGGGCTCGACCTCGGTCTGGATGATCGGACACGCGAACGGCTTGGCCTGGCTGCGCAGCACGCACGTGGTGGTCACGCCGTCACACACCTGCTCGTCGGGACACACTTGCTCGGGTCCGCACAGGTACGCCCCGGGCGCGATATCGGGCGCGCAGCCGACGAATGCGAGGCCGGCAACGATCCAGGCGCGCATCAGAAGCTCCACATCCCGCCGAGCACGGCCCCGCCCTGGACCGGCGCCACGGTGGGGGTGCCCCGCGTCGGCGTGATCACGACGGTCTCCGACCGAGGATCGGTTGCGATGAACGCGATCACCGCACCGATCAGCAGTGCGCCGCCGATGCCGTACGCAATTGTTGCGCGAGTCTTCGAGCGATCCGCCTGATCGGCGAGCGCGATGTCTTCGGAGGTCCACGCCTTGCCCGTGAACTTCTGCGACGACACGTCGTCGGCTGCGGAGCGTGAATCGAGGTGCCAGTACACGCCGAGCGCACCAACGACGAGCCCGGCGCCGAGCAGCCCGCCGAGCACCGCTCGGGTAGTCGGCGGGCGTTCACCGGGGGTCTCGATCACGATGTCCCGATCGGCGGCGCCGAGGCGCGGAATCGTCAGCAGCAGCAGCGCGCTCGCGACGATCCGGGGCACGGTGGTCATGGCAGGCAGGGTGGCGCGCCCGCCCCACGCGGTCAATCCAAGGGGGCTCAAGGGGGCTGTCATCCAGCGACGTACAGGTCGCGCCCACGGACCCGGAGCCTGTGGCAGAATGGGACTGCTTGTCGCGTCGAGCTCCTCGCTACCGCATCGACATCGCTGCGAAGGCTCAGCCTCTGCTCGGCGGCGAGACGGCGGTTTGCCGCACGCGCGATGTCTCCGAGGTCGGGCTGTGTCTCGGCACCGCGGCGTGGTTTCCGCTCGGCACCCGGATCTCGGTCTCGCTGTTCGAGCCAAATAGCGGCACCGCGCTCGAGGTGATCGGTGATGTCGTGCGCGAGGCCGTGTCGCCGAGCTGGACACTCGGGATCCTGTTGATCGAGCCACCCGAGGAGTGGGCCGTCATCGTCGCCTCGGCCGCGCGGCAGTCGCTGCCCGATCTGAAACCGGGCAAGCGGCTTCGCGTGCTGGTCGTCGGCGATGGCCACCGTCAACGCGGCGCAATGGCGCTCTACGTGACCAGCGGCTGGGATGTGTTGTTCGCGACGGATGCGGACAGTGTCGACGAGGTGATCGGCCACAAGATCGAGCTGGATGCCGTGATCGCCGAGCTCGAGGTCTCCGATCCGCGGATCTCGTTGATCATGGAGGGCATCCGCAAAGCACAGCCTACGGCGCGCCGGATCGTCCGGACCAACGGCAAGGGAGCGCACGAGCTTGTCCACCGGTTCGTCGAGCGTGACGACGGGCTCGAAGCACTCCTCGACGCAATCAGCGCCGACATTCCGACGCAAAGGGCACCATGAAGCGACTGTTGTTTGTGCTTGGCCTCGTGTGCGCGACGTGCGTGGTCTCCTGTGGAGACGACGAGCCCAAGTACGACGAGAACGGCGAGTTAATTCCACCGGAGAAGGAAGACCCGACCAAGATGCTCAAGCTGGTCGGCCAGTACGTCCTCGGCCTCGCCGGCGTCGGGATGCTGGTCGTCGCGGTCACCAAGACCGTCGGTGGCCTGTCCTATCCGGCGGCGCGGCATTCTCTGATACACCTCCTGCGCACGAACCCGAACCAGGCCGAGATGGTCGCGCGTGGCATGAAGGACAAGTTCGGCGAGGCGATCGGCGCGGCGATGAAGACCGCTGCCATGGTGGGCATCGCCGATCTGACCCTGATCACGGCGACGACGGTTCCGACCTACGACGGCACCGGCACTGCCATCGCAGGGCGCTGGGGCCAGATGATCACGAAGGGCAAGCTCTACGTCGGCGCGGTGGTTGGCGG
>JAYUYE010000466.1:0-4367 GCA_043752985.1 Myxococcales bacterium | reverse complement strand
ATCGCGCGGCCTCCGCCGGCCTCCTCTCGCTCAACGACTCGACGAGCGAGAACATGCGCAAGCTCGAGCGCGGCGGGATCCCCGGCCAGCTCTCGTTCCACATCACCGGGATGACGGCGCACGGCTACGAGCCGGTCTCGCTCAAGTTCTTCACCCTCGACCCCGACGGTAAGATCCACTACCTGACCCGGACCGAGGTCGACGGCCTCGCCCCCAAGAAGGCGAAGAAGAAGAAGGGCGGCTGGGTTGACACCGACTTCTCGGAGGCCTTCACGAACATGGAGCTGTCGTTCCGCAAGGCGGGCGAGCCGAACGCCCCGGTGATCGTGCACCGCCACTTCGCGTGGAACCTCGCCAACAACGGGTTCACGGGCTCGGCCCTCGAGAAGCACCTGCTCGGCAAGGGCAAGATCAGCGCGCTGACCAAGGCCGCGAGCTACCTGCTGTGGAACGGCGGGTTCTCCGGAATCCGTGACTACCTCCTCGCGAACATGGTCTGGATGGCGTCGGATTCGACGGGGATCCCGCCGCGGTTCGCGAAGAAGGCTGGCTTCACCCAGAAAACCTACGGGACGTTCACAGGCGCATTCCTCGAGGAGGCCGACCCGTCGACCAGCGCGGCGATGGTCAAAATGTGGGCCTCTCAGCCCCGGCGCAAGCTGGGCTTCAGGTATGGCTATCCGGATTTCGAGAAGCACCTGCACCTGATGATCACCCAGCCCGCGGAGCCCAAGAAATGAAGTCCTCGCTCGCGCTCGTTCTCATCCTGGCTCTCGGCTCCGTCGCACGTGCGGACGATCCGATGCCGGTCGAGACGACCCCGAGCGATGAGGCGGGGACCGCCGGCGAGAACGCCACGCCCGCCGCGGAACCGACGCCCGCACCCGACCTTGCACCAGTGACCTCGACCCGCGCGCGGATGACCGTCCCGACCCCGTCCGCCCGGTTGATTCGGCCCCGCATCAAGGACGACGGCGACAGCCGCCTCGACAAGCAGGAAGACACGGTCGCCGGCGGCACGCACTGGCGGATCAAGACCGCACAGGGCGCCGTCCACGTCTGGGTCCCGGCCGACTACGACCGCGCGACCGCGGGCACCGTGGTCTACGTCCATGGGTACTGGACCGACGCCGACGGCGCGTGGCGCGACCACGAGCTCGCCCGCCAGTTCCGCGCGAGCCGCCAGAACGCGATGTTCATCGTGCCCGACGCACCGTCGTCGAACGACGAGCAGGTGCAGTGGCCCGCGCTGACCGACCTGCGGCGCGCTGTCACCCGCGGCAACATCAAGCTCCCCGACGGTCCGGTGATCGTGATGGGCCACTCCGGCGCGTTCCGCACCGTGATGCAGTGGGTCGATCACCGCGCGGTCGACCAGATCATCCTGCTCGACGCGATGTACGCCGGCGAGCGCGCGTTCGACGACTTCATCAAGAGCGGCAAGCGCGCCGACGATCACAAGCTGATCGTCGTCGCCGCCAGCACCGAGCAGGGCTCGCGCGCCTTCATCAACAAGTACAAGTTCGCGGTCGCGCGCGAGAAGCTCCCGAAGGACGTCGGCGGCTTCTCGAAGCGGGAGCGCAGCGCGAAGCTGCTCTACGTTCGCTCGCAGTACGAGCACATGAGCATCGTGACCAGCAAGAAGGTCATTCCGCTGCTGCTCCGAGTGACGCCGCTCAAGGCTCTGTAGCCCGTCGATGCGACTGCCGGCGTGCGGCGTCCGTCCGGACTGCCGCATCGATGCAGAACATGATGAAGGGCCTTCTGGTCGCCGCGGCCTTGGTCGGGGCGTGTGACCGCAAGGGGGCCGCGGATCACTTGAGCACCCGGCGCCCGGCGACGTTCGACGCCTGGATGCCGGCCGGTGCCGTCGCCGCGTGGCAGGGGGCGTGGACCGCGCGACTGACGCTGGCGTTGGCCGCGTCGGACCCCGGGCCTGGCGACCTGATCGCTCTCGACATCCACGGCGGGACGGCGACCGCCTTCGACGCCGGCCGCGAGCACTCGCTCCGCTTTGCGGTGATCGCACCGTGCGCCGTGCAGTTCGCTCAGCCGATCCGCGTCGAGGGCAGCAGCAGTGGCGGGACCGCCTATCATGGTGCCCAGTTCGTGATGAGCGGCGGCACGCTGCGCATCGGGCGTGGCGCGGCGGGGTATCGCAGGGGCAAGACCGCGGTCGTGTGCTCCGAGGGTCGCAATGCGGGGGTCCACGTCCTCGATGCGAACGGCGCGTGCACGACCTGGCAGGACTGGTTCGATCGCTGGGAGAGCAAGCCGGCGACCTGCACGTGGTCGCACCGGGACGGCCACGACGTCCTGACGATCGGCAGCGGTGAGTGGGCGCCCGAGCTGATCGCGCGGGGCGATGTGCTGGAGAGCGAGCAATTCACTGACTACGTCGCGGACGACTACTTCCGGCGACGCTGAGCGCGGCGCGCGGCGGGGGTCTGTTAGCATGAGCGGGTGACGGTCGTCATCGCGGTCCCAGGCAGCGACAAGCAGGCGCGCGAGCTCGCGACCCGGCTCGACGCGACCCTGTTCGTCCCCGAGGTCCGGCAGTTCCCCGACGGCGAGATCTACGTTCGGATCGATGGCGACGTGAAAGGTCACGATGTCGTGCTCGTCGGCAGCCTCCTGGACGCCGGTCAGCGGTTCCTCCTGATCGCGTTCCTCGCCGGCACCGCGCGCGACCTCGGCGCCAAGACGGTCGGCCTCGTCGCGCCGTATTTGTCGTACCTGCGCCAGGACAGCCGGTTCAAGACCGGGGAGGGCGTGACGGCGACGTACTTCGCGCGGTTGATGTCACAGGTCGTCGACTGGCTTGTCACGGTCGATCCGCACCTGCACCGGCTCGACTCCCTCGACCACGTCTATTCGATCCCCACGACCATCGCGCGGGCGGCACCGTCGATCGCCGGCTACATCGCGGCCAGGATCGAGAAGCCCGTGCTGGTCGGTCCCGATGCCGAGAGCGTGCAGTGGGTGTCGGCGGTCGCGGCGGGCTGCAACGCGCCGTACGTGATCCTCGAGAAGACCCGGCGCGGTGATCGCGACGTCTCGATCTCGATGCCGGACCAGGCGTGGACTGGTCATACGCCGGTGCTGATCGACGACATCGTGTCGACCGGCAAGACGATGGTCGAGGCCACGCGGCAGCTGCGCGCGGCCGGCAGTGCACCGCCGGTGTGCATCGCGATCCACGCGGTGTTCGCCGACGCTGTCAACGATGAGCTGATGCTCGCCGGTGCCAAGGGCATCGTCACCTGTGACACGATTCCGCACGCGACGAACCAGATCGGCGTTGCCGATCCGATCGCCGAAGCAGTTCGCGCTCGGCTCGCCTAGTGGAGACCGCACTGGAAGTCCTCCTCGAGGATGGCGTGATCGACGAGGTCCTCGGCCGGCTCAAGAGCGGCAAGGAGGCCAATATCTCCCTCGTCCGTCGCGGCGACGTGGTGATGGCGGCGAAGGTCTACAAGGACGTCGCGATCCGCAGCTTCAAGAACAACGCGGACTACAAGGAAGGCCGCAAGGTCCGCAACAGTCGCAGCCAGCGCGCGATGGACAGCGGCAGCAAGTTCGGGCGCGATGCCGCCGAGCAGGCGTGGAAGTCCGCCGAGGCCGACGCGATGTTCAAGCTCGTCGGCAGTGGCGTGCGGATCCCGATGCCGATCATGTTCTACGAGGGCGTCCTCCTGATGGACCTCGTGCGCGACGCCGAGGATCGGCCCGCGCCGCGGCTGATCGACGTGGCGATCACGAAGGAAGCGGCGGTCGGGCTCTACGCCGATCTGGTCGCGCAGATCATCTCGATGCTGTGCTGCGATCTGATCCACGGCGATCTGTCGCCGTACAACATTCTCGCCGCCGCCGCTGGCCCGACAATCATCGACTTCCCGCAGGTCATCTCGGCGGTCCACAGCTCACGCGCCGAGTACTTCTTCCTTCGCGACTTCGACAACATCGTCGCGTTCGTCTCGGGCTTTGACCCGTCGCTCGCCGTGCACACCGCCGATGGCCGTGCGATCTGGCGGGCGTACGTCAGCCGCGACCTGACGCCCGAGTACGTGCCGCCGCCGCCGCCTCCGCCGCGCGCGACGCGTGGACCCGATCGTCGATCCCGTCCCGATGATCGCAGTCGGCCGCCGCCGCAGCAGCGTCGCGATGGGCGTGGCTCGCCGCCGCCGCGGTTCGAGCACAATCGACCGCAGCAGCAACGCAGCCCACAGCAGACCGGCGGCACACCGCAGGTTCGAGCGGACTCGCGCGATCCGGCGCACGACGTCAGCACGGAACAAGCCCGCCCTCAGGATGACTACCGCGCGGATCCTCCGCGTCCGCCGCCGCTCGCTACCCCGCCGCGTGAC
>JAYUYE010000465.1:0-4367 GCA_043752985.1 Myxococcales bacterium | reverse complement strand
GCGACGACATCTCGGGGCTCGGACAGACGGCGGCGGCGCACGACCTGTGCACCGGCGTGCCGGCCACGCACAAGCACCATTTTCTCGCCGCGGACTGCGGCCACTACGGCATCTTCTCGGGCCATCACTGGCGCGAGCAGGTCTATCCACGCGTGCGCGAGCACATTCGGTCCGGGAGCGCGTCATGACCGCGCCGCTCGCACCACCGCTCCTGCGCGGCAAGACCGCCCTCGTCACCGGTTCGACGAGTGGCATCGGCCTCGAGGTCGCTTGCGCGCTCGCGACCGCAGGTGCCGATGTGATCGTCAACGGCTTCGGCGACGTCGAGTTCGCGCGGGCACGGATCGGCAAGGCAGGTGGGCGAGTCAGCTACCACGCCGCCGACCTGAGCAGCGCTGACGAGATCGCAGCGCTGATGGCCTATGCGGAGGCAGAGCATGGCGGTGTCGACGTGCTCGTCAACAACGCAGGGATCCAGCACACCGCTGCTGTCGAGGATTTCCCGCCCGAGCGGTGGGACGCGATCCTCGCGATCAACCTGACCGCGGCGTTCCACACCACGCGGCTCGCGCTGCGGCGGATGCGCGACCGCGATTGGGGTCGGATCATCAACGTTGCATCGGTGCACGGTCTCGTCGGGTCCATGCACAAGGCTGCATACGTTGCCGCGAAGCATGGTCTGCTGGGCCTGACGAAGGTCACTGCACTCGAGACCGCGCGGACCGGAGTTACCTGCAACGCGGTGTGTCCAGGCTGGGTCGAGACGCCGCTGGTGCAGCGTCAGGTCGAGGCGCGTGCGATTCGCGAGGGCGTCGAGCAAGCCGTCGCGCGCGATGCACTTGTCAGCGAGAAACAGCCGTCGGGAACGTTCGTCAGCGTCGAACAGCTCGCCGCGGTTGCAGTGTTCCTGTGCAGCCCGTCGGCGAGTCAGGTTCGTGGCGCGGCGTGGAACATCGACGGCGGGTGGACCGCCCAATAGCCTCGCTGACGTTCATCGTCCAGCCCGGCGGCGAGATCACATTTCGCAAGATCGGCGAGAAGCCAGAGGATCGGCCATCGTCGCAACAGATCCTCGACGCACTCGCTGCTCGCTAGCGGGAATCTCGTACGCGCGCGGCACCCCGCATGCATCTGGATCGCGCGAGGTGTTCATGCAGACGATGATCGAGAAAGCGACGATCGGTGACCACGTGTTTCTCGAGGACGGTGGCGAGGAGATCGGCGCCGTGCGGCAGATCGCGAAGGCAGAGCTCGTGATCTACGTCGAGGGTGCGGGCGACTTCACCGTGTCGGCCGACGCTGTTCGCGCCGTCCATTACGGGAAGGTCGTTCTCGACGCAACCAAGCTCGATCCGCGCGTCCTGTCCGCGGCGCAGGCTGCACATGCGAGCGAGATCAACGAGAGCTCGTCCGAACGCCGTGAGACCGACTAGTCCAACCGCGTAGGGCGATAGCGCCGCAGTGCGCGAATCAACCGGGGTGTCCGGATCACGGACACGCCCGGAACGAGCGAGACCTGCTCGCAGCACTGAACGGATTGTCAGACCTGCGTGCGAGGTTGCGGGTGTGGACGAGCCGAGGTTTCAGCTAACACGTGGAGACGCAGTCTCCTGGCTTCGCACATTGCCGGACGAGTCGATCGATCTCGTCGTCACCGACCCGCCCTACGAATCGCTCGAAAAGCATCGTGCCGTCGGAACCACGACCCGGCTCAAGCACAGCAAGGCGTCGAGCAACGACTGGTTCGAGATCTTCCCGAACGCGCGCTTCGGCGAGCTGTTCACGGAGGTCCATCGCGTGCTCAAGCGGAACACGCACTTCTATCTCTACTGCGACCCCGAGACGATGTTCGTCGCCAAGCCGCTCGCCGAGGCTGCGGGCTTCAAGTTCTGGAAGCAGATCATCTGGGACAAGGTCGCGATCGGCATGGGCTACCACTACCGCGCACGCTACGAGTGCATCCTGTTCTTCGAGAAGGGGAAGCGGAAGCTCAACAACCTCGGCACCGCGGACATCATCACGCACCCGCGCATCCGCGGCGGTTACCCGGCGGAGAAGCCGCCGCAGGTCACCACCGTCCTGCTCGAGCAGAGCACGCAGCCGGGCGAGCTCGTGATCGATCCCTTCATGGGATCCGGCTCGTCGGGTGTTGCGGCAGTCGGCATTGGTCGCCACTTCATGGGCAACGACCTGTGCATCGAGGCCATCGACATCACCCGCCGCCGGCTGCTCGAGGCCGGCGCGACGGAGACGATGCACGAGCCTCGCTCGGCCGATCCGCAGGCGCAGCTCGGTCTCTCGATGTGAGCGTGCCGTGCCGTGACCGCGTGCCGCGCTCGATGACAGAGGGCTGCGGCATGGTCGGGCGAGGCGCACGATGACCGGCAACCAGTACCGAGATCTGATCGCGGCATACGTCCATCGCTGCTACGGCCCGTTCGGCCTGGTCGTCTACACCGAGATCTCGCTCGGCAAGACGATCATCGGCAAGGACCGCAAGATCGACGTCTTCATCGTGCGGCCGAGCGACCAAAAAGCCGTCGCGCTCGAGTGCAAGTACCAGGAGGTGCAGGGCTCGACGGACGAAAAGATCCCGTACGCGCTCGAGGACCTGCAGGCGCTGTGGATCCCCGGCTGCCTGATCTACGCGGGCGAGGGCTGGTCGCGCGGCATCCTGCACACGCTCGAAGCGTCGCGGCTCGCGGCCCGCTGCATGCCGGATAGCAACGCGATGATGCACTCTCCGGAAACGCGCGAGCTCGATCACGTCCTCGCGGCGACGTTCGGCCTGTGGGAGCTCGTGCTGCCCAACTCGCGCCGCTACGTCCCGGTCTGAGGCCAGGCCGATCACCGTCTGTGCGCAGGGGGTACAGCGGTTCGTGTGTGCGCGGCCGAGTGATTCACGGCGGCAGAGATCGCAGACGTCGCAGGGCGAGATGGTTTCGGGCTTCGTCCTTGGACGTGTGCTCGAGGACATGTGCCGCGGAAGGTGCGCCACGGAAACACGAAGACCACGAAGACCACGAAGAAGACGGAAGGTTTGGCTTCGCCCGTAGTGGCGTGTGCTGGTAGTGCCTGTGCGTTGGTGCGTGTGCCAGAGGATGAGACTCCAAGACTCCAAGACTCCAAGACTCCAGGCCGACAGCGGTTGCGCGCTTCGCGCCTCCGGACGTCCCGTACAGCCAGCACCGGATTTGGAACACGCTTCGTGATGGGCGAAGCCCGACATTTGCCTCTGCGTGGAGTCGAGGAATCTTGGCAGCTCCCTAGGGTCTGAGAGCGACGCGCTGCGCGCGAGCCGAGATGCAATCCCGCCCGACTCGAGAGCGCCCGCCGCCAGCGCGGGCCGAGACGTCGTTGCATGCACACGAACCGTCGGTGCAGCCGAACCAATCTCTGCGTCGCGCCCTTCGTGTCTTCTTGACAGGCGCAGTCCGCAAAGGCACAGCCCCGATTGGAGGCGCGCGTTCTTCAACCTGCCCGCCCACGAACTCGGTACGCTGGTCCCGTGCCGGCGACGCGCGACGACGCGCGACCACTCGGGGTCGTGTACACGCCGCCGGAGGTCGCCGGACCGATGGTGCGGCTCGTGATCGATCCACGCGTCCGCGGAAAGTCTGCCGAAGAGATCCTCGCGCTTCGCGTGTGCGACCCGGCGATCGGCGCCGGCGTGTTCCTGCTCGAGGCGGTGAAGGTCCTGACCGAGCATCTGGTTGCTGCATGGGAGCGCGATGGGTGCGATGCCCCCGTCGATCGGACCACGTGGCGTGAGGCCGCGCGGCAGCGGATCGCGACGACGTGCATCGCCGGCGTCGACATCGATCCGGCGGCGGTTGCCGCGACACGAGCCGCGCTCGAGTTACCTGTCGATTTGAACGCCGCAGCGACGGCCGGATCGAGCATTCGGGTCGGCAACGCGCTCGAGCTCGACTGGCGCATCGGGTATCCGGACGTGTTCGCGCGGGGTGGATTTGACCTCGTCGTCGGCAATCCGCCGTACATCCGGCAGGAGCAGCTCGGCGCGAAGGCCGCGCTCGAGAAGTTCGCGAGCTATGACGGAGTTGCCGACCTCTATGTGTACTTCGTGGAGCTGGCGCATCAGGTGTTGCGGACCGGGGGCGCGTACTGCCTGATCGTTCCAAACAAGTGGCTGACCACCGCCTATGGACGGCCGCTGCGGACGTTTCTGGCGGCGCAGCGCAGCGTCGATGGCATCGCGGATCTGGGACGGTCAACGCTGTTCGTGGATGTTGATGCGTTTCCGTGCATCGTGTGGGGCACGACGGGTCGCGCAGATGACGTCGGGTGCAGCGCGCCGATTGCCGCGGTGCGAGCCGAGGTCGGCGCGACGGTTACGGATGTGCTCG
>JAYUYE010000464.1:0-4367 GCA_043752985.1 Myxococcales bacterium | reverse complement strand
GCCGACCGAGCAGTGCCGGGAAGTCGCCCGGGATCAAGCAGTTGTTGAACACGTCTCCGAGCAACTCGTCGCGGAACGCCGCGGGGAGGGCCCACCAGTCGAACACGACGACGTCCTCTTCCTCCTTCTCGGCGATCAGGCGGTAGCAGCTGCCGCCGATCAGCTCGACGAGCTTTGGCGGAAGAATGCTGGCGCTGCCTGCGCTGCTCGCGAGCGCCGCCGGATCCGCGGGTGCGTCGGTCTTCGCCGCGGCACCCGCTTCCGCGTAGCCCTTCTTCGTCGTTTCGGCGACAAGCTTCTCGGCTTCCTCTGTCGCCTCGGCCGCGGAGCTGAACGTGTTCGGCTTGGCCTGACCGTCCGTGCCGATCTTGCCGGACGTGACCGTCATCGTCGCGCCGGCGACCTCGACCTCCCAGAACTTGTGCGAGCTTCCATCCGAGAGCTCGAGCCGCTTCTTCATGTGACGAGCTTAGTCCAGGCCGAGCTTCTCGAGGTCTTCCTCATCGAGGCCAAAGTAGTGCGCGGTCTCGTGGAGAACGGTGATCCGGATCTCCTCGGCGAGGTGGTCCTCGTCGGTTGCGAACCGTTCGAGGCTGCGCTTGAACAGCAGGATCGTCGTGACGGCAGGCGCCGCGCTGCCGGCGTCGGGCATCGCGGTGCCCTGGAACAGGCCGAGTGCGCGCGGGTCGAGCCCGTCGGCGACGAGCTCCTCGGATGCGGCGGTATCGATCAGGATCGGCACCTTCTCGAGGCGGGTGCGGATCTCTTCCGGCAGCTCGGCGAGCGTGTCGGTCGCGATCTGCTCGAGCTCCTCGTCGGTGACCGACACTCCGCCGGGCGGCGCCGCGAGATCCAGGACACGGACCTGCTGCCACGCCGCGATCATCTTCTCGCGGTCTTCCTTCGCCTCGTGGACGCGACCGACCGCGTGGAGCGCATCCGCCTCGAACGCCTGCTTCTCGTCGGTCTCCGCGTCGCTGTCGCGCATCAGCTGGCGCGCGGTCTCGATCCAGGTCAGCGCGCGCGGTGGATCTTCCGAGGCCAAGGCGAGCTCGCCGAGATCGAGCGCGAGCTCGGGATCCTCGAACACCGAGGTCGTTAGCTCGGCGAGTGCGGCGCGTGCGGCTGCTGGCTCACCGCGGGCGAGCAGGGCCTCGGTCTTGACGTAGATCGCCTCGACCAGATCAGCTTCCTCGTCGATGAATTCGAACACGCTCTGAAGAGTGGCGAGCGCGCCGTCGGGGTCGTCCTCGTCCTTGAGCTGGATCCGCGCGATGCAGATCCGCGGCATCGGATCGTCGGGACGGAGCTCCGAGAGCGCGCGATACTGCGTGAGGGCCTCGGCGGTGTCGCCCATCGCGTCGGCGACAGCCGCCGCGAGCGTGATGACGTCAGGATGTTTGCGGTCAACCCGCTTGCAGCGCTCCAGGGTGGCAGCTGCGTCCTCGAGGCGTCCTTCCTCGAGCGCTTCGAAGCCGCGCTCGAGGTCTGCTTGCATGCGATCTGTGCGTGACATGGGAATCGGTTTCCTTAGATACCCCGATTTGGCCGATTTGGTTGTGCGCGCCCGCCGCGCTAGTGTCGAGCCGTGACGTTCTTCCTGCGCGCGCTGACCCTGCTGACCCTGATGGTCGCGCTCGTGGCGTGTCCACGCCAGACCCGCAAGACGCTGGTCCCCGACGTGCCGCAGAACGGTGACGCCCAGGCCCGCACCCGGTTCGCGGAGGCACGCGCGAAGTTCCTGCGCGACGGCCGTAACGGAGCCGAGTTCCGGCAGATCGCCGAGGACTTCCCCGACGACCCGATCGTCCCGTGGGCCGAGCTCTACGCAGGAATCGCCGCGATCAAGGAGCGGAAGTTCGAGGTCGCGGTCAAGTCGCTGACGGGCGTGATCGAGGGCAATACCGATCCGGGGCTCACGCTGCGCGCGGAGCTGTTCCTCGGGATCGCCAAGAACTACACCGGCGATCCGGCGACTGCGGTGCGGCTGCTCAAGAAAGCCGAGCGCGCGATCGAGAACGATGACGAGCGCACCGAGTTCCTCGCTGCGTTCGCGTTCGCGACCGCCCAAGGCGAGCGGCCGCTCGCATCGCTCGCCGTGTTCGACGAGCTGTATCGCCGCGTGACACCGACGGAGAAGGCGCTGATCGTCGCGCGCGTGGAGGAGGTGGTCGCGGCTGCCGAGCCGTCGACGCTCGGCCGACTGTTCGATGAGCTCGCCGATCGCAAGGGCCCGAGCTTCGCTGCGATCGCGAGCCGGCTCGCGCTCTTGGCCGATGCTGCGGGCAACGCACAGGAGGCTGCACGGCTGCGCGAGGCGGCCGGCCCGGTCCGCATCGCGATCGGTCTGCCGCGCACGATCGGGCCCGCCGCGACGGCGGGTGGAGGAGCGGGAAACCCGAGCGTCGTCGGAGCGGTGCTTCCGCTCGGTGGCAAGCAGCAGCGCGTCGCCGACGCGGCGGTCGCGGGCCTCGGGCTCGCCGCCGGAGTCTCCGACGGGAGGGGCGTGGCTCCGGTCGAGATTCGCGCAGCGAACGATGCCGGCGCCGCGGAGATCGCGGTCGAGGATCTCGCCCGCGCCAACGTGATCGCCGTGATCGGACCGATCGATTCGGCTTCCGTCGACGCAGCCGGTGCGCGCGCCGAAGGCCTCGGCGTTCCGCTGCTCAGCCTGTCGACCGCGGCCGAGAAGAACCAGGCGAGCCGGTTCGTGTTCCACATGGTGCACTCCGGTGAAGCACGCAGCCGAGCGCTCGCCCAGCGCGCGCTCGCAAAGGGCGTGAAGAAGTTCGCGGTGCTCGCGCCGGAGAACGGCTACGGCCGCGCGATGACCGCGGCATTCACAGGCGAGCTCGCGAAGGGCGGCGGCACCGTGGTCTCGACCGTCACCTACAAGGGCGACACCAAGTCGTTCGCCGGGTTCACGGCGAAGCTGACCGGCGACTGGGACGCCGTGTTCGTCCCCGCCCAGGCCGACGTGCTCGGCCTGATCGCGCCCGCGCTCGCGGCGACCGGAAAGATTCCGCGGCCGCTCGGCACCAAGAAGGTGATCGGCGGTCGCCCGGTTCTCCTGATCTCGACCGCGGAGAACCTGACCGCGAGCTATCTCACCGATGCGGGCCGTCACTCGCAAGGTGCGCTGCTCGCGCCGGGCTACTACCCCGACGACCACGATCCCGCGAGCAAGGACTTCCTCGACCGGTTCATCGCCTCGTTCGGGCGGGCACCCGGCTTCATCGAGGCGTACGCATACGATGCGGCCCAGATCGTGGTGTCAGCGGGCGGCGCCGGCCGTGCAGGCCTCGCGGCGACCCTCGCGCGGGGCGAGCTCCCCGGCCTCACCGGCGCGATCCGGTTCGATGCGGACCACCGCCGCGCCGATGCCGGCGTGCTCTACACGGTCGCCGAGGAGACCGGCGGCGTGTTCGCGATCCGCGTCACCCGCTGAAGGGTCTGCCCTCGAAGTAGTGGTACACCCGCCGCGTGGCGGCACCAGTGTCCTTCGTCGGTAACCGGCTGATCGCAGCGATCGACGCACCCGATCGCATCGAAGCGGAGCGCATGATCGCGCGGCTCGGGGACGTCCCGAGCTGGATCAAGATCGGCCTCGAGCTGTTCTGCGCAGAGGGACCCTCGATCGTCAGCGCGCACGTCGGGCGCGGCTACTCGGTCATGCTCGATCTCAAGCTTCACGATATCCCCGAGACCGTCGCGCGCGCGACCGCCAAGATCGCCTCGCTCGGTGCGGGCCTGATGACCGTCCACACCGACGGTGGCCGCGCGATGCTCGAGGCCGCGGTCAAGGCGGCGGGCACCAAGACCCGCGTCCTCGCGGTCACGGTGCTGACCTCTCTCGACGACGCGGACCTCGCGACGATCGGTGCGATCGGCCCGGTCGGCGAGCTCGTCAAGCAGCGCGCGCAGCTCGCGATCGCCGCGGGCTGTGCAGGGGTGGTCGCCTCGCCGCACGAGGTCGCCGCGATTCGCGCGATCGCCCCGCGCGACTTCCTGATCGTGACGCCAGGTGTTCGCCCGGCGGGCGCCGCGCCCGATGATCAGAAGCGTGTGATGACGCCCCAGCAGGCGCGTGCACTCGGTGCAGACCTCGTCGTCGTTGGCCGGCCGCTGCGCGATGCAGCGGATCCGGCCGAGGCAGCGCGCGCCATCATCGCCGAGCTGACATGAGCGGAGCTCGCCGCGGTGGCGGACCCCGCTCGGCTGGTCGCACGGGCGGGTCTCGCCCACCTCGCACCGGCGGCCCGCGCAGTGACGGTCCACGCACCGACGCGCGCGGCGACGGTCCACCGATTGATCCTCGCGCTCCAGGCCCGCGTCGCGCCGCCCGCGCCGGCGGACCGCGCGACCCT
>JAYUYE010000463.1:0-1618 GCA_043752985.1 Myxococcales bacterium | reverse complement strand
GAGGCGATGTGCGAGGTGGCCGCCACCCCGGATGACGACAAGTTCACGTTCGTCGTGGACGATCGCTACTTCACGATCAAGGATCTCGCGCGCCTCGGTCTCGGCCGGCTCGCGCACGAGAACAACGAGTACGACGACGCCTACTACCACTACTTCCAGATCCCCGACGACTCGTCGTACCTGCCCGACGCGCTGTTCGAGGCGTCGTGGTCGATGTACCAGAAGCGCGAGCTGCCCACCGCGCGCGACCTCGTGAAGGAGTTCCTCAAGGAGTTTCCGAGCTCGCCGCTGTGGCCCGAAGCGAGCCTGCTCGCCGGCTATGTCGAGCTCGCCGACTGCAAGTTCACGCAGTCGCAGCAGTGGTACGACGCGCTGACCGCAAAGCTGCAGCCGATCGTCGACACGATGGACAAGGCGCGGCGCGATCCGGATCTGCGCAAGCAGCTGTTCGCCTCCGCGCTGACGAGGTATCGCGAGGTCCGCCAGACCGGCGAGCTTGCCGGCAAGAAGGCAGGCACGGCCGTCGCGGTCGCGCCGCTCGAGCAGGTGCTCGCCCTGCTCCGCCTCGATCCGAAGTTCATCCGGCTGAGCGACGCGGTCACCGGCATGCGCGAGCTCGCGAACAGCGCGCCCGCCGGCGTCCGGCAGTGGCAGAGCCTCGGCATCCAGGTCAGCGAGAAGAAGGTCTCCAAGGTCTCGACGGAGAAGACGCTCGAGCAGGAGCAGCTCGCCGATGCGAACGCCGTGCTCGAGGACCTGCGGCGGCTCGGCGCGCAGATCACCGAGTCGCGCGCCGAGCTGATGCGCGCCAAGCGCGAGGGCCTGATCGCACCCGAGCTCGCAGCGACCGAGGAGAACCGTCTGAACGAGCTGGCAACGAAGCAGCAGACCGCACTCGCGAGTGCCGTGGCGACCGCCGAGGCAGCAACCAACGCGGTCGGCAAGGACAGCTCTGCGGGGATCCGGCCGCTGCTCCAGGCCGACCTGTCCGAGGCGCGCCGGCTCGACAAGTCTGCGCACTCGCTCCTGGTCAAGCTCGAGGCCGCGGGTGACAAGCTCGCGCAGGCGTCGATGGAGAAGCTCTACAACGACACGCGCCGCGTGCTCGACAAAGCCAAGCTCGGCAAGATCGACGCGGTGATCGGGCAGAAGCGCAAGCTCGACATCGAGGTCCAGGACCTCGCGGCGGGTCGGTTCCCCGAGGAGCTGATCGGCAAGCTGTGGAACGCGAGCATGATCGCCGACGACGAGGAGTACTGGCCGTGGCAGGGCGAGTACTGGGCTGACGAATACGCGGGGTTCCGATGAAGCGATTCACGCGTGCGGCGCTCCTCGCCTGGATCCTGGTCCCCGCGGCGGCGTCCGCGCAGGCGCCGATGAAGGACGTCACGGCCACGACCCGTGGTCCGACCTCGGAGCTCTACATCCGCAAGCGGCCGCCTGCGCCCGAGGCGCCGGTGCTGTCGACCGATCTCAAGACCCTCCTCAACTCGACCGAGAAGCGCCGCGACGACAAGCGGCTCGAGGCGATCGGCCTCCTCGAGGCGTTCCTCGCATCGAAGCCGTCGGGTGAGGCGCGCGCCGAGGGCACGTTCAAGCTCGCCGAGCTGCTGTGGGA
>JAYUYE010000462.1:0-4371 GCA_043752985.1 Myxococcales bacterium | reverse complement strand
TTCCGCCCTCGACCACGTGTGCGCCGAGCTTCCGATACAGCCGGTGGTGCGTACCCTGGTTGAACAGGAACAGATCGTCGCTGGTGAGGAGAGAGGTCACTGTCCCGGACGCTACATCGCCTAGCCGAGATAGGCCGACGCGAACACGCGCATCTCACGCGACGAAGCCTCGTTCATCGTGATCTACTCCCGGCGTTGTCACACAACGCAGAACATCGCCGCGCGATCGGCCTGCTCGTCGTGTGCGGTGTGTTCTGGAGCACCGGCGGCCTCTTGATCAAGTACGTCGACTGGCACCCGCTCGCGATCTGGTCGGCACGCAGCGCGATCGCTGGCGCGGTGCTGTTTGCCGTGCGGCGTCCGTCGCTGCGCGGGATCTCGCGCGGCGAGTGGGGAGCAGCCGTCGCACTCGCCACGACGACCGGCCTGTTCATCGTGTCGAACAAGCTGACGACGGCGGCGAATGCGATCCTGATCCAGTATTCGGCCCCGGTCTGGATCGCGCTGCTCGGCGCGTGGTTCCTCGGCGAGAAGGCGACGCGCCTCGACTGGGCGACCATCGTCCTCGTTCTGGGTGGCATCACGCTGTTCTTCTTCGAGCAGCTCACGCTCGACCACGTCGCGGGGAACCTCGTCGCACTCGCCGCCGGCGTGGCGTTCGCGTTCTCGGCGATGACGCTGCGGCGAACCGCACTGTCGTCCACCGCGACGGTTCCGATCGATCCGTTGCGCGCGCTGTTCCTCGGCAACTTGCTCGGTGCGGTGATCGGTGCACCGTTCATGTTCCTGCACGCGCCACCCGATTCGCAGGGCTGGCTCGCACTCGCGGGTCTCGGCATCGTCCAGCAGGCGGCGGCGTATCTCTGCTACGCATGGGCGATCCGCCACGCCACAGCACTCGAGGCGATGCTGATCCCGGTGATCGAGCCGATCCTGTCGCCGCTGTGGGTCGCGCTCGCGTTCGGCGAACGCCCCGGGCGATGGGCGCTCGTCGGCGGTGCGATCGTGGTCGGTGCCGTGGTCATGCGCGGGGTCCTGGCTCCCGCGCGGCGTCGTCAGTCGACCTGATCGAGCCCGTCGCCCTCGACGGAACCGTCGCCTGCCATCTCGGTCGACGACGGGGCGTCGTCGGTGTCCTTCTCGGGCTCGGCAGCGGCCGGTCCGCTTGGATCCTCATCGTCCATGTCCCAGCCGGTGTCGACGTCGTCCATCGGCGGCAGCGTGGACACCGCCTTCGCACGCGGCTCCTCGCCCAGCGAGAGCTCGGGCGGAAGGTGCGCGGGCTGGGTGACCGCATCGTGCGTCGACTGCGGAATCGACTCGAGCGCGGTGATCTCGTCGGACGACGCGATCGCTGCCACGGCGCTCCCGGCCGCATCGGGGATCGAGGTGACCGGCGAAGGGTGTGGCACCCCTGCGGAGGTCGCGACAACCTGGGCAATCGCAGACGGCTCGGACGAGCGCGGGGCCTGCCCGCGGCGACGCCGCTCGCGGTCACCCTGCGGGCGCTCTGCCCGCTCGTCCTCGCGCTCCGTGCGCGCCTTCGCGCCGGCGGCATCGAGCACCTGCGCGACGACAGCATCGAACCGCGCTACCTGAGCGCGATCTGCCTCGTCGAGGATCGGCCCGACCTCCGCCCAGCTCGTCTTGAGCTCGTCGATCACCTCGATCGGATCGCGGCCGGAGAACCGGAGGTCACCGAACGCGTTCTTCTGCATCGCCTGCTTGAGCTGCGCTGCGAGGTCGACGTTCGCGTCGACGGACGGCTTGACCTTCGGCAGGAGCTCTTCGGCCTTCGCGATCAGCTTGTCGCGCTTGCCGCGCAGCTGCGCCGGATCGAGCTCGGTGCCCTTCACCGAATCGCCGTGCATCGCGATCACGTGCTGCACCATCGCGACGACCTCATCGCCGAGAACGCCGAGCTCGCGCGCCTTCGTCCGCGCCGCGATCGCTCGGGTCACCACCTCGTCGCCACCGGTCATCACGCCAGCAATCTCTTGCTTGATGGCATCGATCTGCGCCCGATGCGCGTTGGCCTCCGAGTCGCGAGCCTCGTCGCGCTTGAGGAACAGCGAGTCGCACGCGGCGCGGAACGCGCGCCAGACATTGTCCGCATCGCGCCGCGGCACGTAGCCGACCTCTTTCCACTGCGTCTGGAGATCCTTGATCTCGCCGATCGCCTTGCCCCAGGTCCCCTCGCCTGCCTTGCTGGCGATCTCCTGCGCACGCGCGATCAGGTGCTGCTTGCGGGCGAGGTTCTCATTCTCAGCGGAGCGCTGCGCCTCGAGCATCGGCTTGCGGCGGTCGAAGAACTTGTCACACGCGGCGCGGAACTTCGTCCACAGCTCGTCACCCTGCTTGCGCGGGAGATGGCCGGAGAGCTTCCACTGGTTCTGCAGCTCCTTGAGCCGCGCGGACGTCGCCGCAAAGTCGTCGGACGTCGCGAGTGACTCCGCCTCCGCGATCAACGCTTCCTTCGCTGCCGCGACCTCGACGAACTTCTCGTTCTCGACGGCGCGGACACCCTTGACCTTCTCGTAGACGAGATCGCAGGTCTGCTTGAACGTGTCCCACAGCTCCTTCGAGCGGCGCTGCGGCATCGGACCGACTTCCTTCCACAGCGCCTGGAGGTCGCGCAGCCGGTTGCCGAGATCCGGCGTCGCCGGCGCATCGGCCATCAGCTTGCCCGTCGCGATCAGCGCCTCGGCCTTGGGAACGTTCGCCCAGCGAAGCCAGTCGTCGGCTTCCTTGCGCTCGCTCTGCTTGATCACGAGCTTGCCGCGGACGTCGCGGTAGCGATCGCCAAGCTTGTCGCGGTCGGGACCCGGCACCACGCCGATGTTCTCGAACGCCTTCGCCGACTGCTGGAGCAGGCGATCGATCGGACGCCCGTCCTTGACGTCGCTCGCCGCGAGCGTCTCCATCTCGGTGACCATCGCCTCGAGGCTGACCGCGATCGCGACACCACGCTCGGCATCGGCCTTCTGGCGGGCTGCGCGCTCCTCGGTCTGCGCCGCTCGCCGGGAATCATCCTCGGCGCGGCGAGCCTTGGCTTCAACGTCGCGCACTTCGCGTGCCGCGCGCTCCTCGTCGGTCTCGACCTTCGGCGCTGCCGGCGCAGCTGCAGCGGCAGGCTCGGTGGCCGCGGCCTTCTTGGCCTCGCGCTCGCGAGCCTCGCGCTCGCGGGCGACCTCGCGCTCGATCGCGCGCAGCTCGTCGGCCGAGCGAGCCTGGCTGTCGTGAAGCTCCTTGCGCTTCCAGAACCGCTCGGTCGCCTTGGTGAATCGCTCGTCGCCGTCGTCGGCGCCAAGCTTCGCCCACGCGACCTCGGCCGCGCTGATCTTCTCCTCGACCCTGGCAAAGTCGAAGCTGTCGGCGAGGCCCTCGACCTCGCGGATCAGCTGAATCTTCTCGGCCTTTCGGCGCTTGACGTCGTCGGGGACGCTTGGCTTCTTCGCACGCTCGGCCTCGGCGATCTCCCCGACGATCTTGCGCGCGCGCTTGCGAACCGCGTTGTTCTTCGCCTTGTTCGCAACGTTCTCGAGCCGGTCGACGTCGTCGATCTTGTCGACGGCGGCGAGGCCGACTTCCTTCTGCATCGTGTCGATCGCGAGAGCGCGGAGGACGTCGCCGTCGTCGATCCGCGCGACCGCGGCGATCCGGAGATCTTGCGCGGCATCGCTCTTCGCGAGCTGCGCGAGTGCGCGCGGATCACGGAGCTCGCCGAACGCCCTCTTGCGGACCGCGGCACTCTGCGACCGCACCACGACCGCGACCAGCGCGTGCTGATCGCCGAGCTTGATGATGCCGGCGAGCGCGGTATTCGCCTTGTCGGCGTCGCTGCTGCACGCGTTCGAGATCCACAGCTCGGCGGCGCGATCGTTGATCAGCTCCTTGAGGCTGCGCTCGGTCTCGGCATCACCGAGCGCGGCGAGAACATCCGGGGTTTCGATCTTCTCGATCGCGATCCGGCGAACGCCGATGTCGCGGTCGGTACGAGCGATCTGTTCGAGGATCACGGCGTCCTCCGCAGTCAGAGCCTTTACGGCTTCGGTGCGAACGCGGACGTCGGAGTGGCGGTACTTGGGGCGGAAGAGGTCGACGAGACCCATATGGGGCGGGAACTTAACGCTTTTCACCACATAGGTCGACCAGCGCGCCCACGATCTCGACCAGCTTGAAGTCGGAGGGCGTGAACACCCGCCGGACGCCGAGCCGCCGCAACTCCGCGTGATCGCTGGCCGGCACGGTCCCGCCGACCACGACCGGCAGGTCCGGGGCGCCGCGCGCCGCGAGCTCGCGGAGGACCGCCGCGGTCAGCTCGACGTGCGAGCCGGACAGGACCGACAGCCCGATCACGTCGACATCTTC
>JAYUYE010000461.1:0-4374 GCA_043752985.1 Myxococcales bacterium | reverse complement strand
AGGACTACCGCCCGCGCGACGAGCTCTCCACCGTTCACGACCTCGGCGAGACCCTCGACCTCCTGTTCATCGGCGATCACACCGACGGCTTCATCCCGTGGCGCACCCACGCCCTCGCGCTGCCGTGGTCGACGCTCGTCGAGCGCTCTGGCGTCGACGAGGCAACGATGCGGACCATTGCCGATCTCTACATCGACGCGAAGGCCGTCATCGCGTGCTGGGCGATGGGCCTGACGCAGCACAAGCACTCGGTCGTTACGATCCAGGAGATCGTCAACCTCATGCTCCTGCGCGGCAACATCGGCCGCGTCGGCGCGGGCCTGTGCCCCGTCCGCGGCCACTCGAATGTCCAGGGCGACCGCACCATGGGCATCTATCACCTGCCGCGGCCCGCATTTCTCGACGCGCTTGGCGAAGCGTTCGACTTCACGCCCCCGCGCACGCCCGGCGTCGACACTGTCGGCGCGATCCACGGCCTCGAGGACGGTGCGCTCACCGCGTTCGTCGCTCTCGGCGGCAACTTTGTCTCTGCCGTGCCCGACACCGAGCGCACGATGGCTTCACTCGAGCGCTGCGCCCTGACCGTCTCCGTCTCGACCAAGCTCAATCGCACGCACCTCTATCCGGGCCGCTGTTCGGTCATCTTGCCCTGCCTCGGGCGCAGCGAGCGCGACCACCAGGACAGCGGCGAGCAGTTCGTCACCGTCGAGGATTCGATGTCGATGGTTCATCGCTCGCAGGGGGTCCGCCCGCCCGCGGCACCCGCGCTCCGCAGCGAGGTCGCGATCGTGTGCGGCCTCGGCGCCGCGCTGATCGGCTCGACCAAGGTGCCCTGGCCCACGCTCGCCGGTGACTACGATCGCGTCCGCGATCTGATCGCCCTGACCGTGCCCGGCTTCTCGGACTTCAACACGCGCGTTCGCACGCCCGACGGCTTTCAGCTCCCCAACTCAGGTCGCGATCGCACCTTCTCGACGGTCGGCGGTCGCGCGAAGTTCAGCATCGCCACACCACCGGATCTCACGCTCCCTCCGGGCCGGCTGCGCATGATGACCATCCGCAGCCACGATCAATACAACACGACGATCTACGGCCTCGATGATCGCTATCGCGGCATCAAGAACGAGCGCCGCGTCGTGTTCATGCACCCCGCCGACATGGTCGAGCTCGGACTGATCGAGCGCCAGATCGTCGACCTCGTCTCCGAGTGGACCGACTACGACCGGGTCGGCGAGGCGTTCATCGTCGTGCCTTACGATCTGCCGCGACGCTGCGCTGCGACGTACTTCCCCGAGGCGAACTGCCTGGTACCGCTCGACAGCGTCGCGGATCGCTCGAACACGCCGACGTCCAAGTCGGTCGTGATCCGCGTGCGCCCGCGCTAGAGCGGCGCTTCGCGGAGCGTGATCTCGCCCGTCACCGTCTTGGCGCCGCGCGTGACGCCGACCTTCACCTTGCTACCGGGCGGCCGGTTCACCAGGACGATCTGCACGCCGCCCGGGCTCAGCTCGGTCACGGAGACACCGTCGACCGAGACGATGACATCGCCGTCGAGAAATCCGGCGAGCGCGGCGGGGCCGCCCGGCTTCACGCGCACGACCCGTGGAACCTGCGCGACTTCGTCGATCTCGGCGCCCATGCCCGCGAGGGTTTTGACGCTGCTAGCTTCGCTCCACGCAACGACAGGAACGTCGATGTCGACGCGCTGCGAAGCCTGCAACGTGATGAGCCGCAGCCCGTCGGAGTAGTTGTTCCACAGGCCATCGCACGTGACCGCGATCTGCCCTGCCGGTGCCGCGGTGATCAGGATGCGCCTTGCGCGTCGGTGCGGACGCCTTCGCCTTGCCCGCCTCCGATCGAATGCGCCGCCAGCCGCGGTTGCGCGCGACACGTCATGCCTTCGACGGGCTTGCCGGTCCGGAACGCACGCACGTGCCCTGCGACGACGCCCGAGCCAGTGCTCGTCAGCGTGGTCTGGATCGTCCGTCCCGCTGCAACGTCCACCGCGGCGCTCGCCGCTTCACTGGCGGTTCGTGCGGTGACGACGTAGTTGCCCGGCGACAGGTTGCGCAGCACGAAGGCGCTGCCTTGGGGTGTCGCCGCAATCGGTGCGCTGACCGCCCCACCTGTGCGGGTGGCGCTGACCTGCGGCGCCGTCTTGAATCCGGCGGTGGTCACCTCGATCGCGCCGGCTGCCGGAAGCACGAGCGTGACGTCGCTGCGGCCGGCTCGGATGCCAACGAGCGTGGTCTCGATACCCGCGGCGGAGCGGGCGCGGAGTGCGTACGTGCCGGCGGGTAGATCTTTGATCGAGAACTGGCCGTCGACGTTGGTGGTATCCGCTGGGTCCGGCGACGCCCACCGGAACCGCGGCTCGGCATTCTTCTCGAAGAGCTCTGTGACGACGCGTACGTCGGCCACGGGTGCGCCGTCGTCGTCAACGACCTTGCCCGCGATCACGAGATGATCGATCTGCACCGCGAGCACGACGCCGGTCACTGCGGAAGTTCCGTCGGCGAGTGCGATCACCGGAAACGGTTCCCCGCCGGCGGGCTGCATCCGCGTGCTCGTCAGCACGTTGCGCATCACGGCGGGTTGATAATTTCCGCCACCGGTCATGGTCGCAGCGCGGTAGTTGCCGTCGACGTCGGTCGTCGCCTGGCCTGCATCGTCGCTGCTCGTGTGGCGGAACACCACCGTCACTCCGGCCACCGCGCTGCCATTCTGATCGATGACGCGACCCGCGATCGAGGCGGCGAACGTGATGTCGATCGTGACCTCCTTCGTCTCGCCACGGCCGAGCTGCACGGTTTCGGGCACGCCGCCGAACGCACCGATGCGCGTGTCCTCGGCGTACACCGACCACGGGCCGGGACGCAGACCGCGCGCCTCGAAGCGGCCACTTCCATCGGCGCTGATCGGCCGCAGCTCTCGGTCATTGGGACCTCGGAGATCGATGTTCGCGCCGGGCACCGGCTGCTTGCCGCGCATCACGTGCCCGATGATCGTGGCGAGCGGCTCGACCTCGAGGATCACGCCATCGTGCTTGGCCTGCGAGACCTGGAGCGTCGTCGGCTTGACGACGTCATATGGCCGAGCCGTGAATCGGATCTCATTGCGCGGCACGCCGGTGAGCACGAATGATCCGTCCTCCTGTGACACCGCGGTGGCGACCACACGGGGATCGGTTGCCGCGACGAGCGCGCCGGCGATCGGCCGCCGCCCGCCATCGACCACGGTGCCGCGGATCACCGCTCCGACCTCGAGCCGGATCTCGATCTCGACGCTCGTCTGGCCGACCCCGACGACGGCGGGCGTGGCCTGCGGCGACTCGCTCATCCCTTCGGCGCGGGCGAACACGAGGTGGCGGCCGGCGGTCATCCGATCCAGGCGGAAGTGGCCGCTACCGTCGGTGAACGTGCCGCGCAGTGGCGCGCTGTCGCTGCCGGGTGGACCGGGCGGGACGAACACGTATGCATTCACGATCGGATCGCCGTTGTCATCGCGGATCACGCGACCGACAACCGTTGCCTCGGGAATCAGCGCAAAATCGAACCTCAGCCGGCCCGGTACGATCGCGATCCCGGTGATCGCGACATATCCCTCGGCGGACACCTCCACGGAGACGACCCCAGGCCACCGCGTCTCGACACAGAGCTCGTACGCGCCCACGTCATTGCTCTTCACCGTCACGCCGCCCGGTACCGCCGAGCGTCCGTCCGGCAGTCGCGCGATCTGCGCCCACACGATCGGACCGCCCGACGCATCGCGCACCGTGCCGAACATCGCGGCGGTGCACGCGCCGAGCGGGAGCTCGAGCAGATCGGGCGACGGTACCGTACGTGGATTGCGCAGATCCACGTCGACGCTCGTGCCGGCCTTGCCCGCATCCGAGGCGCGCACGCTCCACGTCAACGCGGGCTGCATACCGAAGTCGAACTCGCCGGCGCTCGTTGTCGTCCGTCGCGGGGCCGTGACGAGCCCGCTCTCCGACGCGACGCTCGCGAGCTCCACACTCGCCCCCGCGACCGGAGCGCCGAGGAACGTGACGCGTCCCGCGATCCGCCGCGGCTTGACGTCGGGCTGGATCAACCACGCCGGGAAGCCCGCGCTATGCGAGGACACGTTCGTCCCCGCGCTGGCCGCGGCGGACCCAGCGCTCCTGGCACCCCCGGCACTTCCGGCACTTCCTTCTGCGCCCGTGCTGGGCGTCTGCTCGCCGCGCGTGGACCACAGCACCGCTGCGACGATCAGGATGAGCACGACCACGGCGATGCCAACCTTCTTCATGACGAGGGCTCCTGGTGCCAGCGATGTGACGGGCTGCGACGGCAGGGCGGGGCCTGCGAGCGGTGCGAGTACGGCGAGTCCACC
>JAYUYE010000460.1:0-10405 GCA_043752985.1 Myxococcales bacterium | reverse complement strand
CGACGAGTGCGCGCGCGATGTCGTCGCTCGCCGTCAGCTGCCAGCCCTCGCTCCGGGTGACCGTGCTCGGGTCCACGGGGGTCAAGACCGTCGCCGTGCCGCCGGACGGCACCACGGTGAGCGCACCCGATGCGGGACCGACCAGCGAGGGTCGGTAGATCCAGGCGGCGCGCGACAACGTGGTCCCGCCGAGGACGAGCACGCTGCCATCGGCGAGCCGGATCAGCGAGGGCGATCCGGAAGGCCCGGGGTCGTCGGTCGCGGGCAGGCCCCCACTCGCGGTGATGTCCCAGCGCGCAGTGGTCGGATCGTGGACCACGATATCGCGACCTGCGCCGAGACCGACGACGCGGCCATCCTCGAGGCCGAGCAGACTGATGCCCGCGAGATCCGGCGCCCGGTCGATCGCACGCGCGGCCGTGATGCCGGGGACGATCACCGAGGCGCTGCCGTCGATTGACATCCCGGCGAGTGCGAACGCGGTCAATACCGCTCCGCCGTCGAGCGCCGCTGCGCGAGCATGGGCGCCGGTGATCGTCGTGGCATCGGAGTCGCCGAGCGTGATCCGGTCCGCGCCGAGCGGGTCTGGATCGAAGCCCGTGCTGCCGCCCGCGATCACGAACCCGCGTTCGCCGTCGGCCTGGATGCCGATGTCGAAGATCGTCGCGGCGAGCCGGCCGACGTGAAGGATCGGACCGAGCGCGTTCGCCATCCCGCGCTCGCGAACGTCGTAGCGGCGCGAGCTGTTGCGGACAATGCCGCTGCACATGCCGTTCGCGACGTCCCGGCAGCCACCGGCGAGCAGGATCTCGTCGTCACCGATTGCGATCGCGGTGTGAAACGCGCGCGACTCGATGAGGACCGACTCCCCGAACTTCCGGGTCGCGGGATCGAAGATCGTGATCACCTGCTGCGGTCCGCCGCTGACGACGACCCGGCCGTCGGGCAGCGTGGCCAGTGCCGTTCCCGCGAACCCGTTCTCACCGAGGATCTCGGGCACGTCGATCGGGCTGAACGTCGCGGTTGCCGGATCGTAGAGCTCGGCGGTCGAGAGGTAGCGCCCCGCCCCGTCGTGGCCGCCGATCACCAGCACGCCATCGCCGGCGCGCGCGAGCAGCGGCGCGATCCGCGCGTCGATCATCGGGGCGACCGTGGGGCACAGCCCATTCGGCGGCGCCATGAACAGCGGGATCTCCGTGCCGGTCGCGAGGTCACCAAACGCGAGCGGCGCAGTCTTTCCGATCGCACCGATCAGACCGCCGCCGATCACGACCTCGACGCCGAGCTGCTCCGTATCGACCGGGAAGTCCGCGATCTCGATGCTCTCGTCGACGCCGAGGGCGCGCGTCCGCTCACCGGTGGTCGCGTAGGCGGTGATCCGGACGACGTTGACGCCGGCGGGCTGACCGCATGCGTGAGCGATCGGCGCGAGCGCGACACGAGCCGGCTCATCGCCGCACCCGAGCGCGACGACGCTTGCCGCGGCACATGCGAACCGGACACCCACCAGCCACATGATACTCTCCCTGTGATGCCGGAGTTGCCGACCTCGTTCGGCAAGTACTTCCTGACCGAGAAGCTCGCCACCGGGGGCATGGCGGAGATCTATCTCGCGAAGATCGTCGGCCCGGGCGGGTTCGAGAAGCAGCTCGTCATCAAGCAGATCCACCCCAAGCTCACGGGGCAGCGCCAGTTCGTCGATCTGTTCGTCGCCGAAGCCAAGACCCTGGTCACCTTGGCCCACGGAAACATCGTTCCGGTGTACGAGCTCGGCGTCGTCGACGACACGTACTTCATCGCGATGGAGTACATCGACGGGCCGACCCTCTACCGGCTGACCGAGATGGTGGCCCGCCGCGAAGGTCGGATCGACGCGGCCGTCGCTGCCTGGATCACGGCGCGGATCCTCGAGGGTCTCGACTACGCGCATCGCAAGGGCGAAGGCGTGATCCATCGCGACCTCTCGCCCCGCAACGTGATGCTGTCTCGCGACGGCGAGGTCAAGCTCGTCGACTTCGGTATCGCGGTGACGCTCGGCAACGCCGGCGAGGAGGACAGCGCGCAGTCGGCGCCGACCGGCTCGTTCCCGTACATGTCCCCCGAGCAGGTGCGCAAGGAGCAGCTGACCGCGCAGACCGATCTGTTCTCGGTCGGCGTGCTGATGTGGGAGATGCTCGTCGGCCACCGCCTGTTCGCGCGCACTGATCCGGACGCCACGCTCGCGGCCGTGACCGATAGCGACATCCCGCGCCCATCGAGCGAGCGCCCCGACACCCCGGCGAAGCTCGACGATGTCGTGATGCGTGCCCTCGAGCGTGACAAGACCTCGCGGTGGGCCGACGCCGCGGAGATGCTGGCCGCGCTGCAGAAGTATCTCTACGCGCTCGAGACCACGCCCGGTCCGCGCGATGTCGCGGCGCTGGTCGCGAAGTTCTGTCCGCCCGAGACCCGCCGGATGCCAACGCATGCGGACCTCGGCTTCGAGCCCGATGAAGTGGCCGCGGAAGAAGCGGCAGGCGACGGTCCCCCGGTCGATACGCACCTGACGCCACCGCCGGCCGGCGGTCCCCGCACGGCGGTGATTCCGCGCGATGGGCAACAGCCACGCGGCCGGCGCGCGCCGACGCGCCAGCAGAGCTTCGCGACCCATGTCGAGCTCGAGGACATGCTCGAGCGAGGCACGCCAATGTTCGGTGTCCCCGCGATCGATACCGGCACCGATGAAGACGACGCGGTGGATGCGGGCCCGACCACGAACGTCGTCACGCCAGCGCTCGACAGTGCCCCCACCGACGCGGGCGCCGGGCCGCGCCTTGCACCGAGCAAGCGCGCGCGCAGCGTTCGCGACGAGGACTCGCCCGACAACACGCTGCGGATCCGAGCGCGCAGCGTGCGCGAACCGGGAAGCGAGGAAGCGATCGACGGCTGGCGGGGCACGCCGAGCCGCAGCCTCCTGATCCTCGCGGGCCTCGGCGCGGTCGTCCTCGCGATCGCATCGGTGGTCGTGTTCCTGCGCGGCCGCGAGGCGGTCATCGCCCCCGACGCCGCGCCCAAGGAAGACGCGCCGTTCTACATGCTCGCCGACGCCGCACCCGACGGCGCAGCCGATGCGCCGCTCAGCGCCGACGCCATGCTCGCGACGAGCGATGCGGCCGTCTCGCGCGATGCGGGCGTGCTCGCTCCCCGCGATGCCGACGTGCCTCTCCGCGATGCCAATGCTCGGCCTCGCGTCGACGCGGGAGCAGCGGGCACCGCGACGCTCAACATCGGCGCCGATCCATGGGGCGAGATCGTGATCGACGGAACCAAGCGTGGACGAACCCCGAAGACGCTCGAGGTCAGCGCGGGTCCGCACACGATCGAGGTCGTGTTCGCAGGCGAGGATCCGCCGCGCACCAGGTCGTTCTCCGTCGATCTCGCCGACGGCGCGACGAAGGACATCGTCGCCGACTTCACGAAGCCGTGATCAGCGCCCGAAGTCCATGCCGTCGACGTTGACGATCGGCGCGGCGTCCGAGCCCGTCACGATCGCGATCGTCACCAGTGTCGCGGCAACAACCACCGCGCCAACGCCGGTCCACAGCCACGGGCTCCGGCACAGCTTGCACCGGCCATCGTCAACCTGACCGTCGTGCTCGCCAAGCACCGTCGGCGGATAGCGCAGATCACCGGTACGCGCGGCCTCCCATGCGGTTCGGGCCGCTGCTGCCAGGCCGCTGCGATCGCCGTAGCCGACATCGACGACCGCGCTGCACTTCGCCGGCAGTCCCGCGCAGCGCTGCACGAGCAGCGTCGGACCACCGCGCCGGATCGTCGCTGCGACGAGCACGACCTCATCGAGATCGGCGTAGCGCAGCGTCCCGGCGACCAGCTCGTGTGCCGCCACGTCACCGAGGCCCTGCTCGGCTCCAGCGGAGATCCGCGCCGCTTCGTCGTCGCGCTCGAGATCGACGTCTACGGTCGCCGCCTCGAGCGGGATGCCCTGGACCGTCGTGCGATACAGCGGTGAGCGCGCGATCACGAGGTGTTGCGCGCGCGTGACCTGAACGTCGAGAGGCGCACGGCCAACGTCCTTACCGTCGATGCGGATGAGCGCACCGGTCGGCTGCGAGGTGATCCGGACCTGCTTGAGCGCGACCGGCGTGCCACGTGCCGCATCGACGGCCTCGACCACGTCGGGGGAGAACTCGGCGATCGTGATCGCGCGCTCGGGATCGAGCGCGAGCGCGAGGGAGAGGACGGCCTGGGCTTCGGCCTTGCGGCCGAGGTGCCCGAGCACGGCGCCGAGCCGGAGCGCGGAATCGGCGTAGATCTCGGCACCACCTGGCAACGCGACCAGAGCTTCCGCCTCGGTGCGCGCGGCCGCCAGGCGCTGTGCTGCGACCTCGACGGCGACACGGGTGTACGCGCGCCAGCCCTCGTCGACCTGGTCGCGGACGCGGCGAAACCGGCGCAGCGTCTCGATCGGGACGGCTCCGGCGGAGAGCGCAGCGCGCGCCTCACCAACGGCGTCCTCGACGATCCGACCCGCGCGGCCAGTCATCGCGATCGTCATCGCGGCCGCCGCGGCGCTGCGATCGCCCGGCGGGGCGCGATTCGAGGCCACGGCGATCACACCCGCGCCATCGCCCCGTGCGGTGCACGGAATCACGATGATCAGCGCGCACGCGATCAGCACCCTCACGGTCACAGTATACTCGGGGACATGGCCTTCTCCTGGATGAACACCACGCCTCCGCGAGCGAGCGCGGTCGATGCGCGCGCCACCGCCGCCTGCGCCGAGCTCGTGAGCCGCGCCGGCCTGCTCTACCGACTCGGCTACAGCGAGGCCGTTACGACCCAGCGCCTGTGCGCGACGATCGCGTGGGAGTTCGACCAGCCCGGCACGGGCGCACACCAGCGGCCAGCGGCGTTGTCCGAGCAGGCAATCGCCAAGCTCGTCACCGAAACATACGCGCGCAAGCCTCGGTGATGTCGGCTCCGCGTGCTGCCTGCGTCGGCGTGGCGTGCCTCGTGGCACTCGCCGCCTGCCAGCCGCCCGGCGGCGCGCCGAACACCACGCGACCGGCGCCGCCGGTGCGGATGTACACGCTGGCCGAGCTCGTCGGTGGCTGGCGCTGGATGCTGCGGACGACCGAGAACGGAACGACTCGCGTCGAGGATGAGGCCTGGCGGTTCCGCGCCGGCGCTCGACCCACCGAGCTGCTTGGCCGCTATGTCCGCACCGTCGAGGTTCGCTCGGACGACCGGGTGCCGTTCTTCTGCAATCAGCGCCCGTGGTACCGGCAGCGTGCCGTGTTCGACGTCCGCGTCGAGATCACGCAGACCGGATTCGCGATCACCGAGGAGGAGTATCGCGCCGAGCCCAGCCCGTGCGACCACGGCTTCCGGCACGTCAGCCTGTACACCGCGGACCTCGCGGGCGAGCAGCTGCGCCTCACCTGGAACAGCGGGATGCAGACGCTACTGCAGGTCGACGAGGCAACCGCCGCGCTCCCCGACGATCCGTGGCCGGCGAAGCCGAGTGTGCACGGTGTTTGGCGCTGGGATGCGACGAGCTTCGACGACGAGGGCAACCTCCGCGACGAGAGCGAGTGGTGGGAGATCACGCGGCGAACCGACACGCAGGTCGACGCCACCTATCGCCGCCGCGTGACCGTGCGCAGCCCCGATGGCGCGAAGATCGCGTGCGCGAACGCACCGAGCTGGAGCTTCGACGATGCCTACGTTCTCGACGGACAGCGCGAGGAAGAGCACTGGCACTTCTACGAGCGCGCGGCGGACCCGGGTGACCACCCGTGCCTGCGGATCACGCCACATCGCGCGCTCGACGAGGCCACCGTGGAGCAGCTCGGCGACAACCTGGTCGCCGAGTGGCGCGGCAAGCGCCGCCAGGTTCTCTACCGCCCGGACTGAGGCGCGTAGACCTTGCTGACGTAGTCCTCGATCATCCGGTCCGAGGAGAACTGCCACTCCGACATCGCGATGCTCGCGCGCATGATCGGCATCCAGCGCGCACGATCCTTGTACGCGGGCAGCACGTCGGTCTCGAGCGTCTTGTGAAGCAGGTCCTGATCGCGCTTGTCGACGCGCGCCATGTCGTTCTCGTCGAACGCGTCGTCCGTCGGATCGGCATCGCCGATCTTCCAGCCCGTGACGCCGTGCTCGCAGCCCTCGGGCCACCAGCCGTCCAGGATCGACAGGTTCGGGACGCCGTTCATCGCGGCCTTCATGCCTGACGTGCCGGATGCCTCGAGCGGACGCCGCGGATTGTTGAGCCAGATATCCGTGCCGCGCGTCAGCAGCGCACCGAGTCGCATGTCGTAGTTCTCGAGGAACACGACCTCGCGCGGATGCTTCTTCGCGGCGTCGATCAGCTTGCCGATCAGCGCCTTGCCCTGGATGTCACGGGGGTGCGCCTTGCCGGCGTAGACGATCTGGACGCCCGCGTCGAACAGCTTTTGCAGGGCCGTCTCGTCAGAGATCAGCAGGTCGGCACGCTTGTACGTCGCCGCGCGTCGCGCGAAGCCGATCAGCAAACGATCGACCGCGAGCGTGATCCCGGTGCGGGCGGCGATCTCCTCGATCAGCTCCGTCTTCATCTTCTGGTGCGCGCCCCACAGCTCGGCGTCCTGCCTCTCGCGCGACTTGCCGGCGACGAGCGCCGCGCGGATCCGGGCGTCTTGCCAGGTCGGTGCGTGAACACCGTTGGTGATCGCGATGATCGGTGCGGCGCCCTCGACGGTTTTCCACATCTGACGCGCGGTCTCGCCGTGCAGCTCGGCGACGCCGTTCGCGAGGCGCGCCATCCGGAGGCCGGCGACCGTCATCGAGAACGGACTGCCGCCAATGCTGTCGAGCTCGGCGTCGGAGAACCCGACGTCGGCGTTCATCTTCCGCATCAGCGCGAGGTCATGAACTTCGTTGCCGGCGGGGACCGGCGTGTGCGTCGTGAACACGACATGCGGGCGGAGCTTGTCGAGTCGCTCGGTCAGCGAGCTGCCGCCAAACTTCACGGAGCGCAGGAGCTCGAGGCCGGCAAACACCGCGTGGCCCTCGTTGAAGTGATAGAGGTCGACCGGGAGCTTCAGTGCCTCGAGCAGGCGGACGCCACCGACGCCGAGGACGATCTCTTGTGCGAGCCGCTCCTCGTTGCCACCACCGTAGAGGCGCTGCGTGATCCAGCGGTCCTCGTCGTTCTCGGGCTCGAGCAGGTAGAGGTCCGAGGTGATGAACCGCTCGACCTTCCACGCCCGCAGCGGGACCTTCTTGCCGCGAACCGACACCTCGAGGCGGACGTCGATTCGACGTACCGCGTCACGGGCGGTCTTCGGGTACTGGTCCTCCAGCACACCGCCGGTCGCGACGACCTGGCGCGTGTAGCCTTCGTCCCACATGAGGCCGATACCCGTGATCGGCGCGCGGAGATCACCCGCGGACTTCATGTGATCGCCGGCAAGAATGCCGAGGCCGCCGGCGTAGATCGGAAAGGTCGTATCGAGCCCGTACTCCATGCAGAAGTACGCGACGCGGGGGGGGACAGACATCAAGAACTACCTCCGAGGGAAGGCAGGCTGCCCGACGACGACAAGGCTGCGCAAGCGACGGAGAGCCAAAGCCGCGCCAGCGTTGCCAAATACAACGGAGTGACGGAACGCCCCGGACCGGGGTCACATGTGATCCAGATTTCTGGCGAACGCAGGTTCGACCGGGTACACAATGAATGGGTGAGTCGTAAGCGTCCCGCGGTGTCGCCGGAGGAGCAGGCGCTGTTCCTCGAGGCCATCGGGGGCGCAACGCCACTCGATGGCCGCGATCGCGTGCCCATGGTGAAGCCACCGCCGCAGGTGATGCGCGTCGCCATGATGCCGCCCGGCATCTCGCTGACCGTCGAAGGTGACGGTACCCGCTACGCCGCGCGTGCGCCGGGCGTCTCGCACGCGCAAGTGTCGGAGCTGCGGCGCGGCAAGGTCCACGCCGAGGACACGCTCGACCTTCATGGGGAGACGGTCGAGCGTGGAATCGCGCGGTTGCGCGCGTTCCTCAGCGAGGCCAACCGGATCGGTCGCCGGTGCGTACTCCTGGTGCATGGCAAGGGGACCCACTCGGCGCATGGCGCGCCGCTGCGCGAGGCTGTACTCGGTCAACTCCTCGGCGAGTGCTCGGGCTTTGTCCACGCGCTGTCGACCGCCGCGCCTGCGGACGGTGGCGAGGGCGCGACCTACGTGATGATGCGAGGAGCACGATGACGTCTCGGTTTCTGCTCGTCGCTGCGCTCGTCCTCGCGCTCGTGTCACCTGTCGCTGCGAAGCCGGGCTCGACCAGCGGTCGGCGCGCCGCGAAGGCGCTGTCGCCGCAGAAGAAGGGCGCGTCCGCGCGTGTGTCGATCACCCGCGCCGGTGAGCTGCGGCCTGCGCGCGAGATCGTCGGCCGCCGGGAAGAGCCACTGACGATCGAGGAAGAGACTGCGAAGCAGATCGAGAAGCTGCTGCGCGGTCCGGGCCTGCGCAACAGTGTCTCCGGTCTCTACGTCGCCGACGCGAAGACTGGCCAGATGCTGTTCGCGGTCAACGCCGACGAGCCACTCAACCCGGCGTCGAACGTCAAGATGATCTCGACCGCCACGGCGCTCGAGCTCCTCGGCCCGCACTTCAAGTATCCGACGCGCCTGCTCGGCCCCGAGCCGGTCGACGGCCGCGTTCACGGCGATGTCTATCTGCTCGGCAGCTACGACCCCACGCTCTCGCCCGCCGGCCTCGAGGACATCGCGGCCGAAGTCGCGGCGCGCGGCATCACGCACATCGACGGCAACGTCGTCGTCGGCGCCGACCCGACGCGCGATGGAATCTTCCGCGCGATCATCCCGGTCGCGATCACAGCGGGAGAGCCCGG
Organism: Myxococcales bacterium; assembly: GCA_043752985.1. Classification (GTDB taxonomy): domain Bacteria; phylum Myxococcota_A; class Polyangia; order Haliangiales; family Haliangiaceae; genus JABFXX01. The sequence goes on along the minus strand of JAYUYE010000460.1, from coordinate 1,513 downwards.
TCAGCCGCCGATCGCCGTGACGGCACCCGGCGCTGAGCACGTGACCGTTGTCGTCACCGCGACGACCAGCAAGAAGGTGATGCGCCGGGCCCGGCTCACGTACAAGACCGATACGGTCAAGACGCCGGGCCGCCCGCCGAAGATCACGCTGACGATCGGCGGCACGATCGGCAAGGGCGGCTCCTCGCGGTACTCGCTGTGGACGCGCGAGCGCACGGCGACCGCCGCGTACGCGATGCGCGCTGCACTCCGCGCACATGCGGTCGACGTCACCGGTGACATGAAGGTTGTCGAGCTCGGTGACTTCATCGGCGACGCGGTCGGCACCGGCGCCTTGCCCGTCGAGCTCGGCCGTCACGACTCGCAGCCGCTCGCGGACATCGTGATGCGGGTCAATAAGTGGAGTGTCAACTGGCTCGCCGATCGCGTGATCGTCACGGCTGCAGCGCTCGTGCGGGGGCAGCCACCCTCGATGGAGCTCGCGCTCGCGGCGATGTACGCGTGGCTCGCCCGCCATCCGCACGTTGCTGCCAAGGGCGTCGTGCTCGACACGGGCTCCGGCCTTTCCTATCGCACGCAGATCACGCCGACGGCGCTCGTGCAGGTCGTTCGCTACGCGGGCGGCTTCGGCGGCGGGGACGTCGACCCCGCGGTCGCCGAGGCGTGGCTCGACTCGCTGTCCGTCGCGCGCACCGATGGAACGCTGCGCCACCGCATGCGCGAGGCCGACCTCCGCGCGCGCGTTCGCGGCAAGACCGGCACCCTGTCCACGGTGATCGCGATGTCGGGCATCCTCGACATCGATCCCGAGCGCCCGCTCGCCTTCTCGCTGATCACGAACACGGATGCGCCGCTGTCCAAGCCGCGCGTTCGCAAGGCGCACGACGCCGTGATGGGCACTCTGTGCACGTACCTCGCAAAGACCACGAAGGTCCCGCTGCTGCCGATCGATCCGCCTGCCCCGCCGGTGTCGCCGCCGATGCCCGAGGATCTGGAGGAGACCGACCCGGCGGATAGCGCGCTCGATCCCGAGAACCCGCCCACCGACGTCGAGACCTCGCCCGCCGCTTCCACGCCGGCGGGTCGCGCGCTCGATGCCGAGGCTGCCGGTGCTACGACCGCAGCGCCCTGAGCCGGCAGATGTCGAACCTCGCGGTCTAGGGCTTCACGAAGCGCAGCGTGAACCGATCACTTGTGCCGCGCGTCCCCGCCGGAGCCGTGCGTGGTGAGGTGTTCCAGTCGCGCGGATCCGAGGGCACGCGCAGCACGGCGCTCTCCGCGTCGAGCTTGAAGCCCGCGGCGATGACCTCCTCCTTGACGGTCGCCTCGTCGATCCGGTGCAGTGTCTCGACGTCCTCGAGACCACGGCCCGCCGCAGCACTGTGATCGACGATGCCGTACACGCCGCCGGGCCTCAGCGCGGCGAACACTGCCTTGTTCATCTTCACGCGGTCCGCCTTGATCCAGACGGTGTCGTGATAGTTGAGGATCGTGATGATCGCGTCGAGGCGGT
>JAYUYE010000459.1:0-20915 GCA_043752985.1 Myxococcales bacterium | reverse complement strand
GGTGCATTGCACCGATCACGGAAACGTTACCGGCGCAGGGCAGCCTGTTTCCCGCGTAACCAGCTGCTACGGCGTGTTCACTGGCAAGGTCGCAAGCGGCGGCACGTGCGCCGTCGACTTCGAGTGCTCGAGAGAGCGGGTCTGCGGCCAGACGTCGAACAAGTGCGAAGCGGCTCCGGCCGGTGCGCAAGAGCGCCGACCGTCTCCTGATCAACCCGGGGCTCTCGCTCACCGCGAGCGAGTCACCAACGCGTCTAGCTGCGCTTGCTACGCAGACGCGCGAAGAACTCGCGGGCCACCGAGGTCTGCGGATCGTCGACCACCTGCGACGGTGGACCATCTTCGGCGATCGTCCCTTTGTCGATCACCCACACGCGCGAGGCGATGTCGTGGGCGAACTGCATCTCGTGCGTGACGACGAGCATCGTCATGCCGCCTTTTGCGAGGTCGCGGATAACCTCCATGACGTCATCGCGCATCTCGGGATCGAGCGCACTGGTCGGCTCGTCGAACAGCAAGACCTCGGGCTCCTGCGCGAGTGCGCGCGCGATCGCAACGCGCTGTTGCTGTCCGCCCGATAGCTCGTGCGGATAGGCGGCGGCACGGTCGCGGAGCCCGACTTTTTCGAGCAGCTCGAGTCCGCGAGTCTCCGACTGGCGCTTCGTCGCCAGCTTCACGACGCGGGGCGCGAGCGTGATGTTGTCGATCGCGGTCAGGTGCGGGAACAAGTTGAACTGCTGGAACACCATGCCGACCCGTGACCGCATCTCGCGCAACGTCCTGGCGGCATTTCCCTTCAGCTTCGGGCGCAGCTCGAACCCGGCGATCGTCACCTCGCCCTTGTCGAACGTCTCGAGGTAGTTGAGGCAGCGGAGCAGCGTCGACTTGCCGCCACCCGACGGTCCGACGATCGCGATCGTCTCGCCCTTGGTGACCTCGGCGCTCACGTTCTCGAGGATGACCCGGTCACCGTGGCTCTTAAAGAGTGTGCGGACGCTGATCACGCGCCAACCTCCTCTCGAGTCGTCGCGCCAGCTCCGAGAGCGGGAGGCTCAGCACCAGGTACATCGCCGCGCAGGCGATGCCCGGGATCAGCCAGCCGCGCAGATCCACCGCCGCGATCGTCATCCGCTTCGTCAGCTCGATCACGGTGATCACGCTGACCAGCGATGAATCCTTGAGCAGCGACACGAAGTCATTCGTCATCGGCGGTAACGCGATCCGCAGCGACTGCGGAATCATCACGTGCCACAGCGTCTGCGCGGGGCTCAGTCCGAGGGCTCGCGACGCCTCGCCCTGCCCGCGCGGGATCGCGAGCAATGCACCGCGATAGACCTCGGCCTCGTACGCCGCGTAGTTCAACCCGAGCCCCAGGATCGCGGCCTGCATCGGCCCGAGGTTCACGTATGACGCGAGGCCGTAGTACAGGACGAACAGCTGGAGCAGCACCGGGGTGCCACGGAAGACCTCGATGTACACCCTCGCGATCGCACGGACGTAGAGGTTGCCGTACACGCGTCCGATCGCGAGCAGCATGCCGAACGGCACCGCGATCAAGAACGCGATCACGCTGAGCTGCAGCGTCACCCACGCGGCCGCGAAGAACTGCATCAGCATGTCGCCGTCGAAGGTCTGCTCGACGCGCTTCACGCCGACGACGGGTTCGGCCACCGCCTGCCGGTCATCCCACAGCTTCGCCTTCGTCAGGATTCTCTCCAGCTCTCCGTCCTTGCGCATCGCGGCGAGAGCACCGTCGATCGCTGTCTTGAGCGCGCCGTCACCTTTGCGCAGACCGATCACGTACGTTCCGCGCGCGACGTCGTACGGCACGCAGTACAGCGTCTTCTGCGTGCAGCCGTACCGGTCGGCGATGATGTTGTCGAGCAGCACGGCATCGGTGCGCCCGAGCTCGAGGTCGCGATACGGCTCCTCGTTGCCCTCGTAGACCTTCGCCTCGATGCCGCTGACCAGCAGCAAGATGTCGTGCGCGAACGTCTGGTTCAGCGTGCCGACGCGCTTGCCCGAGAGCTCGAAGATCGACCGCGATGGATCGCCCGCGCGCACGGTCAGCGTCTCCGCGTAGACGAAGTACGGCTCGGACAGCAGGATCCGTTCGCGCCGCTCGGCCGTGGCTTCGAGCCCGTTCATCACGATGTCGAAATCGCCGCGCTCGAGCGACGGCACCAGGTTCGACCACGTGTACTGAACCATCCTCTGCTTGACGCCGAGGCGGCGGGCGATCGCGTTCATGAGGTCGACCTCGAATCCGATGACCTCGCTGCGATTCTCCGGATTCTCGTAGACGAAGGGCTCGCCGCCCTGGATGTCCGCACCCCACGTGATCTCGCCGCGTTGCTGGATGCCGGCGAGCGTCTGACCCTGCGGATCGGCACTGCTGCCACAGCCATGGGTGATCAACGTCGCGATCACCAGCGCGAGCCCACGCGTCACGAGGTCAGGCTACCATTGGCCATGGATCTAGGACGCATGCTCGACAAGTGCGTTCGTGACCAGTGGTCGATCGATGACCTCGACTGGTCGATCCCGCCACCTGCCCTGACGCGTGACAAGGAAGAGACCGTCGTCCAGGCGTTCCTCGACATGTCGGGGATCGAGCTGCTCGCCGGCGCGCTGTTCGAGGTTCAGCGGACCAAGACCGACGACCCCACGCTGCGCAAGATCTTCTCGACGTTCGTCGCCGACGAGAAGCGCCACTCCGCGGTCGCGCTCCGCCTCGCGAAGCACTACGACGTCCACCACTACCGCGACTACGTCGAGAGCTCGTCGCTGACGGCGTTCCGCCCGCACTTCCTCGCGCTCGTTCGCGATACGTCGCCCGAGATCGCCAACGCGTACATCACGTCTGGCGAGCTGATCCTCGATGTCGCCCTGCTCCGCTCACTCGACGACTACGTCGCCGACGACATGAGCCATCGCGCGATGCACCTCATCAACCGCGACGAGTCGCGCCACATCGCGGTCGACTTCCACATGACCGAGCACTACTGCTCGGACGCCCACCTCGCGGCGATCCGCGCGCGCCCCCGCACCTCGATCCTCGAGATGGCCCGGCAGCTTCGCGTGGTCGCCACGATGATGTGGCACGCCAAGCCGTTCCTCCAGGAGGTCTTCCTCGCCCCGATGGATCGCACCGACCCGAGCGGCCGTCGGGTGCAGGAAGCATTCAAGCGGATCCAGCTCGTGCTGCGCAAGCCGACCGTCGCGCGCGCGCCGTTCTCGAAGATGATGATCCGGCTGCAGGAGGCCTACAACCACCCGATCCTCGGCAAGATCCTCGGTCGGTTCATCCTCCGCGTCCTCGGTGCGGAGGACCGAGCGGCCCGGATCCTGTTCACCCCGGAAGAGCTCGCGCGCACCCAGCAGATGTCGTTCGAGGAGCTGGCCGAGGAGGCCATCTCCGTGAAGTACAGCTGATCACTCCGCGTCAGCGAGGCGAGCGATCCGCACCGCACCGCACCGCGCCGCACCGGTCGAATCGTTGCCCGAAATCGAACGCGATCGACGACCACGCGAACGCAGCGAACTACATCGATTGCCCCGGCTGGCGGCACCCGTCGCCCGCCACGATCCGCGCGGCACGTCGTGGAAGTCGCGGTACCAGAGCAGCGCGAGCTGCAGGTCAGTGTCCGTGGCCGCTGTGATCGCCGACGGGCGCCTGCTCCGTCGGCTTCTCGACGCCCTCGGCGACGACCATGGGATAGTCTTTGCGATGCCAGTCGTTGACGCCCTCATCGAGCACGAACGCCTTCGTGTGCCCGAGCTTGATCAGCTCGTCGACGACGATGCCGCTGAGGTGATGCGGGCACGCGCAGTACGCAACGACAGCGACGTCCTTGGGAATGTCCTTGAGTCGAGCGACCTCGTGATACGGGATCGAGACGGCGCCCTTGATGTGCGCGCGCATCCAGTCGGACGGCGGGCGCGCGTCGATGATGATCATCTTGGCGCCAGCCTTGTAGGCCTTCTGTACCTCGTCGACGCTGACGAACCGGTTCTCGCGCAGCTTCCAGGTGGGGTCCTTGCCCCTGGGGTTGATGACCAGAGGCTCCTTGCCAGTCGGAGCGGGCAGCATGCCGGCCTGCTTGGCGCCGGTGCCGAGCGTCCGGACGTAGGCGACGAGATTGTTGATGTCGGCGTCGCTCAGTACGCCGCCAAAGGCGAGCATCCTGGTGCCCGGGCGGCCATTGACGATCGCGTGTTTGATGAACGGGTCGGTCGCCTGCACGAGGAACATCGTGTTCGCGAGATGCACCGCATCGCGACGGATCGTGGCGTCGCCGTGGCAGGTGCCACAGTTCGCCTTGAGGTAGAGGGCCTCGCCCTTGATGGGATCCCCCTTGGGGACGGCAGGTAGCTCCTTGGCCTTGGGTCCCTGCTCGCGGAGATAGGCGACGAGTCGGGTGATCGCGGCGTCGTCGAGTGGACCGCCGAGCTTGGTGCTGTAGGCAGCCATCGCGGTGCCCGGGCGGCCGGTCGTGATCGACGCGCGCAGGAAGTCGTCGGTCGCGCTCTCGAGGAACGTCGGGTTGATCATCGAGGGCGCGTTGTCCGCGACGTAGCCCTTGAGATCCTTGCCGTGGCACTGCGCGCACAGCGCGAGATAGATCTGGGGACCCGACAACGATGCCGGATGCGCGTCGACGGCCGGCGCGTCACGCACCGCGACGGGCGTGGACGCAGGCGTCGACACAGGAGGCGGCGTGCCGCGAGGCGGCGCCGCGTTGGTGTCACAAGCAGCGATCAGGAGAACAACGAGCCACGGGCGCATCACTCCGGGGACTATGACATCGCTGATCGCCGGAGGCTCGTCTAGCGACGGTGATCGCGAATGACGGGGCCGTTGTCGGCCGGCGGCGGGGGCGCGTCGTTGCGACGGTGGTCGCGCACGTTGCCGTTGCCGTTGCCGTTGCCGTTGTCGTTGCGAACTCCGCCACCGGCCGACCACCGACCCTCGACCCAGACGTGGCCGCGGCCGCGCCGCTCCCAGCGTCCGTCTTCCCAGCGCGAGCCAGCGCGCTCGCGTTCCCAGTACCCATCACGCCAGTCCCAGCGTCCACCGCGGCGGTCCCATCGACCTTGGATGAACACGAAGCCGGCGCGGGTGTCACGGATGTACACGCGCGGCGGCGGCGGCTCCTCTTCGACCTCGACGATCGCGACGGGACCACTGATGTGGCCCGACCCGCGAACGACACAACCTACAGAGCCCGCGGCGAGGGCCGCGACAATCGCAAAGCTACCGAATTTCATGAGCTGCATGCTTCCTCCTAGGAGTGGTCGCTTGAGCAAACGTGAGACCAGAACTCAGACCACCGAATTCATTCGAAGGTTAAGCCATGGCCCGGGTCGGCGTGAAGTTTGGCCGTGTGCCAAGAGCACCACACTCGGCTGCGGCGCGGAGCACATTTGCCTACAGGGTAGTTCGATTCTTCGTTGTTGCCCATGGAGACGACGACACGCAGAGAGGATCCGCATGGCAGGATCAGAAGGTCGGCTCGGCGTGCCACTGACTGGGTTACCATCCCATCATGGGCCGCTGTCTCCTCGGACTGGCACTGCTCGTCAGCGCCTGCAGTGCGCGGCTCGCGGATGACGCGACGCCGGACGGTAGCTCCGGCGTCGACAGCTCGTCGTCGATCGATGCCCCGCCCGACGCGTTCGTGCTCGGCGCATGGGGCAGCCCGACGATGGTCGGTGGTGCGAGCACGACCACGCTCGCCGAGGACGACGGCACGCTGAGCTCGACGACCCTCGAGATCGTGTTCGCAGTCGGAACCACGGCGGGCAAAGACCTCTACTACGCGTCGCGCAGCTCGCCGACCGCGGCGTGGACCGCGCCCGCACCCCTCGCCGTGAACCTCACCGGGAACACCGAGGAGACGCCGCGGTTCTCGGCCAACGACCTGACGCTCTACTTCGCGTCGGATCGCGTCACCGCCAACGGCCTCGACATCTACCGGATCACGCGCACCGCGGTCGGCGCCGCATGGTCGGGGCCGGCGCCCGTCGTCGGGCCGAACGCCACGACGAACGAGAAGTGGTTCACACCGTGCGGTGGCCAGCGCTACCTCGTCATCCTCGACGGAGATATCGCGGAGGGCCGGATCGGCCAAGGCGCACCCGCCGTGGTGGCGTCGCTGTCTGCGCCGGCCCCGGCGAACGAGACCGGTACGTTCATCACGCAGGACTGCCTGACCGCGTACTTCGCCTCGAACCGCAGCCTGACCAACAAGATCTACACGTCGACGCGCGCAAGCCCGAGCGATCCGTGGCCGGCGCCGACGCTGGTGACCGACTTCATGGCGGTCGGCGGCAACCAGGAAGACCCGTGGCTCTCACCGGACCAGCGGACGTTCCTGTTCGTGAGCGACATCAGCGGCACCAAAGACGTCTACGTCAGCGCGCGGTGACGCGACACGCGGCGTGACCGAGGATCACCGGGCCATCGACGGTCCCGGTCGGAGTCGCAGTCCAGCCGCGGGCGAACCGCGCGTCGAGGAGCTGGTCGGCGGTCGGGCGATGGTCCCACACGGAGACCGCGGTGACGCCGCCGAGTCACGTGGTGTCGAACACGACAAAGGCGTCACCGTCCCGGCACACGACGTCGTGCGTGTACTCGTCCTGGACGATCACCTCGAGGACCTCGTAGCCGCGGCGCAGGACATCCTCGAGGGTCTGGATCCCGACGAGACGCTGCTCACGCGACATGTCCTCAGGATACCGGGACGAGCGCGATCTGCGCTACAATATAGCGGTGCGGCTCGCTGCCCTGTTCGTGTTCAGCCTCGTCGCGGGCGGCTGTACACGCGACCCCGCGGAGGCCGTATGTCCCGAGATCAGCGAAGGGGATCTCGTCGTGACCGAGATCGGCGGTCCCCAGACCGGCAACGAGCTGCTCGAGGAGTTCGTCGAGATCTACAACGCGAGCGGTCGTGCGGTGGATCTCTACGGCGTGAAGGTTCGGTTTCGTCGCCGCGATGGCTCGAGCGAGGTCGACATCCTCGTGCGCCGCTCCGTGCCGACCCAGCCGGGCTCGTACACCGTGCTCGGCCGCGATGACGATCTCGATCTCGCCGAGTACATCGACTACGGGTTCGCCCCGGACTTCTCCGAGACCTGGCTCGGCGCCGCGGCCGTCGACGTCGAGGCGTGCGGCGTGCAGATCGATCGCGCCATCTACGATTCGTTGCCGCGCGTCGGTACGTACTCCCTCGAGACCGCACCACCGACCGGCGAGGCCAACGACCTGCCGGCGAATTGGTGCACCGACGCGAGGATGAACGCCGGCAGCTTCCCCGGCTCACCGCAACAGGCCAACGTCGCATGTCCATGACCCGCCGCCCCCTGCTTCTGGTTCTCGCCTCGCTGCTCACCCTGGCGAGTGCGTGCGGCCCCGTCGGTGGCGAACGCTACACGCGCAAGCTGGCGCAGAAGTCGCTGCAGAAGCTCGAGGCGCCCGGCCTCGTGATCGGCGAGTTCACGCTGACGAAGATCGTCGATGGCGACACCGTGCGCGTCGACGGTCTCGACAGCTCGCTCCGGCTCCTCGGCATGGACACCGAGGAGACCTTCAAGAGCGAGGCGGACCGCCGCGCGGTCGAGACCGACTGGAACGCCTACGTCATCGCGAAGAAGGGCAAGCCTCGGCCCGGTCGCATGGCCACGCCGACCGGCGAGGTCGCGAAGGAGTGGGCCAAGAAGTTCTTCGACGGTGCAGTCAACGTCCGTCTCGAGCGCGATCACGCCGCGGAGATCCGCGATCGGTTCAAGCGGTACCTCGCGTACTGCTTTGTCCAGAAGAACGGAACGTGGGTCAATTACAACGTCGAGGCCGTGCGCGCCGGGATGTCGCCGTACTTCACCAAGTACGGGTTCTCGCGCCGCTACCATGATGACTTCGTCACGGCGGAGGTAGAGGCCAAGGCGGGCAAGCGCGGCATCTGGTCCGAGGCTCCCGGCCTGATGAAGTATCCCGACTACGCCGAGCGTGAGGCGTGGTGGAGGTCGCGTGGCGAGTTCGTCGCCGCGTTCCGCGCCGAGGGCGCCGGCAAGGACAACTACCTCGACAGCACGCACTGGGATGCGCTGCAGCAGCTCGAGAAGCTCGTCGGCAAGGAGGTCCAACTCCTCGGCACCGTCGACGACGTGCGGATCAACGAGCGCGGCCCGGCGCGCGCGACGCTCGGCAAGATCCCGCTCGTGTTCTTCGATCGCGACGTGATGGGGACGTCGGGGATCACGCAGTGGAAGAGCGAGTACGTCTGGGTGACCGGCGTGCCGACGGTCTACGAGAACAAGAACACGAAGCGGAAGCAGGTCCAGCTCGTGATCGACCGTGCCAGTCAGATCCGCCTTTCGCCGGTTCCGGGCCTCACCGTGCCGACAGCGGGGGCCGGGCCGTGACCGTCCCCACGCGCCGATCCCCGCTCCCGTGCGACCCTAGGAGGACCATGCGACTCGTCCTGCTCGTTGGCGCCACCTCTCTGTTCGGCGCTGCCTGCGGTCCCGATCCCAAGACCGGCGACTGCACGGACTCGCTGATCGCGGGCGACCTCGTGATCACCGAGGTGTTCGCCGACTCCAAGGCTCCTCCCGGCGGCAGCGGCACCGATGAGGGCAAGGAGTGGTTCGAGGTCTTCAACAACTCCGATCGCCCGATCGAGCTTGCCGGCATGACGATCGTGCACAGCCGCGTCGGTGGCACGCCGAAGTCGCACGTGATCAAAGACGTCACCGTCGCGCCCGGCCAGTACTTCACGCTCGGCAACTCGGCCGCTGACCTGCTGCCCGCGTACGTCGACTATGGCTATGGCGCCGACCTCGGCGATCTGTTCAACACCGACGGCGGCAAGCTCGCGCTGTCGTGCGGCGGAAGCGAGATCGACTCGGCGACCTACGAGACGGTCAAGGAAGGCCGCTCGCGCCAGCTCACCGCGGCGCAGCCGCCCGACTACACGCTCAACGACGATCCGATGAGCTGGTGCGAGGCCAACGGCAGCGAGTTCGATACCGGCAACTTCGGCACGCCAGGCTCCGACAACGACTGCACGCCGATCGTGATCGGTCAGTGCAACGACGCTGGCACGATGCGCGAAGCCACGCTGCCAGCACCCGGCGACCTGATCATCACCGAGGTGATGCCGAATCCGAGCGCCGTCAGCGACACCGAGGGCGAGTGGTTCGAGATCTTCGCGATCAACGCGTTTGACCTCAACGGCGTCGGCCTCGATCGCGCCGGTGACACCGCGAACCCCAACATCATCACCGCGCCCGACTGCATCCACGTCAACGCCGGCAGCTATGCGGTGTTCGCGAAGAACATCGACCCGAGCATGAACGGCGGGATCCCCGCTTCCACGATCCGCGCGCCGTTCACGTTCTCGCTTGTCGACGGCACGGTAGCCGCCCCCGGCGACGTCCGCATCATGGCCGGAACCAACGTGATCGATGCGATCACGTGGACCAGCACCCGGAGCGCGCGGTCACACGCACTCGATCCCGACATCCTCGACGCGACCGGCAACGACCAGGAGTCGAACTTCTGCGACGGCAGCACCGTGTTCGGCGGCGGAGATCAAGGCACGCCCGGCACGGCAAACATGCAGTGCGGCGGAACGACCGCGGGCATGTGCAACATGGGCGGCACGCTGCGCCCGATCGTGAAGCCGACGGCCGGCAACCTCGTGATCACCGAGTACCTCGCGAACCCCGCGGGCACGGTTACCGGTGTCGACGCGGCGCAGGAGTGGTTCGAGATCACGAACACCGGCAGCGCCGCATTCGATCTCAACGGTCTCGGGCTCAAGGGCACCGCGGCGACGATCAATCTGATCACGAGCGCAGACTGCAAGAGCGTGACCCCGATGGGCTCTGCGCTCTTCGCGCACGGTACGGATCCGCTGGTCAACGGCGGTCTGCCGGCGCCCGACGCGACGTTCACGTTCGCGCTCGGCAACACGACCGGTGGTCTGTCGGTGCTCGACGGCGTGACGCCGCTCGACGCCGTCACCTGGACCACCGCCACCGACGGTGCGACCGACCAACTCAAGCCCGCGAACACGACCGTCACCGACAACGACACCGCCGTGAACTACTGCAAGGCGAGGACGCCGCAGACCTACGGGGCGACCGCGAACTTCGGCACCCCCAGGGCGCTCAACGTTTGCCTGCCATGACGCTGCGAGCGCTCGTGCTCGCGGGCGTTGTTGCTCTGGGCGCCACCGGCTGCGGTAACCCGGAGTCCGAGTGCGGCCCCACCGAGGGTGTCGTCGAGCGGATCATCGATGGCGACACGATCGAGCTCGTCGGTGGCGTGAAGATCCGCTACCTGATGGTCAACACACCCGAGACCACGGGCGGCAAGAACGAGTGCTACGGCGACAACGCCGTCACGTTCAACACGGACCTCGTCCTCGGCAAGACCGTGCAGATCGACTACGATGTCGAGTGCACCGACCGCTTCGACCGCACGCTCGCGTACGTCTCGGTCAACGGCCAGGAGGTCAACTCGCTCCTAGTCGAGCGCGGCTATGCGTGCCTCCTGCACATCGCGCCGAACGGCGACGATCGGCTCGCCGAATTCAAGGCGCTCGAGACATCGGCGAAGCAGCGCAACGCGGGGCTGTGGGGCGCATGCACTCCGATCCCGTGTAACTAGAAGCGCAGCGTCAGCGGTACCGCCATCGGTGCGCTGCCATCGGCGCTGACGTGATAGCCGACCACGGTCATCCCGACCGAGAGCAGGATGAACCCGGCGGCCTTCGTGACGACCAGGCCGCGCGCTTGCTCGGTCGCCAGCCCGATCGCCACGCAGCCTCCGGCACCGACGACCGCGCCCGCGAGCGTGCCCCACCAGCGCCCGGTGCCATCGCGTCCGTCACCCGTGAGCTGGACGCCGATCACCATGCCGGTGAAGGCGCCGGCGACCAGGCCGAGTGCGCCGCCTGCGATCGGCGGCCCCCAGTCGCCGCGATTGGCCACGGCAGAGCCGATCACGAGGCCGGTCAGCCCGAGGCTGACACCCCCGATGGCCACACCCGCCACGCCACCACCGAGCTGGACCCCCACGGTCGTGAGGTCCCAGCGCTCACCGTCGTCGGCGACGGCAGGTCGCGCGAGCATCGAAGCGACGAGGCCAGCCACCACGAGTGAGCGCACGCTTCATGTTAGCCTCGTTCGCGGTGCGCGCGGCTGTTCTCGTCTCTCTTGCGGTGATTGTCAGCGCGCGAACCGCGGTGGCCACGCCGTACGAGACATTCATCGACATCGGCGACCAGTCCGAGCTCGAGGACTTGCTCGCCGCGCAGGACATCTCGCAGGATACCTACGACGAGCTCCTCGATCTCCTCCAGCGCGGCGTCGATCTGAGCACGGCCGAGCGGTCGGAGCTGTACAGCCTGCCGAACCTGACCTACGAGGACGTCGACAAGCTGATCGCCTACCGCAAGCTGCAGCAAGACGTGATCCGCGATCCCGCCGAGCTCGTCGGCGCGGCCGTGCTGTCCGAGGAGAAGCTGCTCGCGATCTCCGCCTTCCTCATCGTTACCCAGGGCGGCAAGAGCCCGCTCGCCGCGCACGGCTGGGTGCGTGCCATGACGCGCATCTCGCACAAGGATCGCATCGCGCCGCCGCTCGCCATCCGCGCGCGGGCCACCGCCCTCAAGCACCTGCAGGTTGGCATCGCGTTGACGACCACGCGGCTGCGCGTCGGCGAGCCGGTGTATGACCCGAACCGCAACGCGCTGATCGCCGACGACAAGAGCTTGCAGCTCGTCGTGCCCAAGGGCTTCGTGAAGTGGGAGACCGACGCGGTCTCGCTGATCGGCGGTAGCTTCCGCGCCGGCTTTGCGCAGCGGCTCGTGTTCGACAACTCGTCGCAGTACACGCCGAACGGGCTCTATCACGACGACGAGCTCTCCTATGCGGTCGACCTCGATCGCGAGTGCCGCGAGTCGGCAGGCGAGCTCGCGACCTCGCCGTGTACCGGCGCGAAGGCGAGCCGGTACGTCACGCCCGACTTTCGGTGGCGCAGCGGTCTGTTTGGCGTCGGTGCCGGCCTCAAGAAGCTCGAGCTGCCGACCGGCTGGCTGCAGGCCTATGGGTGGGCATCGGCAGCGCGGCGATCGATCTATCAGTACGAGCTCGTGATCCGCGATCCGGCCAAAGCCGCGACCTGCCAGGATCCGCACGATGACGACGCCGACGAGTGCAAGGCACCGACGGTGTACGTCCGTCCCGACGGCAACAATCTGCTGACGCCGACGTCGCAGTTCTCGTTCGTGACGCTGCCAAACGTGTTCCTCGAGAAGCTCGGCGGCGCGAACCTGACGTACTTCGCCGATCGCCGTAACTCGATCGGCGCCACGGTGTACGGCGCGACCGAGACGAGCCTCGTCGACGGGGTGGCGCTCGATTTCCAGGAATGGTCGCGCTATCCGACGGGCCGGACGTTCGGCGCAGCCGGCGCGAACTTCTCGTTCGGTCAGAAGTGGCTCGACGTGTTCGGCGAGGCGGCCCTCAGCTACGACAAGAACGCCACCTCGCCCGGCCCGCCGTTGACCGCGGGTGGAGGTGGTCCGGCAGCGATCCTTCGCGTCACCGCCACGCGCAAGCGCGAAGAGCTCGAGGCGGTGTTCCGCTACTACAGCATCGACTTCGCGAACCCGTACGCGCGGCCGATCTCGCAGGCCGATGAATTTGACGGTCAGCGCGCCCGCGACGAGATGGGTGTCCGCCTGCGCTACCTCAACACGGACAAGCTGCTGTCGCTGCGCGCGCTCGTCGACGTCTGGGTCCCTCCGTCCACGCTCAAGGACAACCAGACAGCGCAGCCGAAGCTCGACACGTATATCCGCGCCGACGTGCGCACGACCGACGCCCTGCGCCTCGGCGGCTGGGTTCGCTACCAGGACAAGAACCTCAAGCTCGGTGGTCATGCGCAGTGCTTCGAGGTCTCGACCGAGACGTCGGAGACCGGCGATCCGGTCCCATGTGCCGGCCGCCAGCTCACGACGATCGCGCGCGCCGCGATCAAGGTCGACCGCACGCTCAACCTCACGTTCATGCTCGAGCACCAGCTGCTCGACGACAAGAGCGCATCACCGACGGCGTTCCGCTCCGACATCGCCGGGTGGGGAATCGCGACGTGGAATCCCAATCCCGACATCCGGGTGCGCGCCCGGGCGCGCTATCTCGACGAGGCGTTCGAGGACAACGAGTACCTCGAGCGGTCGTTCTCCGCGCTCGTCGACGCCGCGTTCCGGCTTCGGGGGCGCGACTGGTTGCGTGTCCGGGTCGACACGAAGTTCTGGCTCGACGACCGTGCGGCGACCCTGCTGAGGGTCCCGGACCCCGAGCTTCAACTCTGGCTGTCGTACGAAGCGCGCCTGTAGTAGCGTCGCAGCGATGGTCCTTCCCACCTCGACTGCAAAGGACTGCGTCAGCAAGGCGCAGACCTCCGTCGTCCCGCTCTGGCTCGTCGGCCTGCCGATCAAGAAGCTCCGCGAGCACATCGGCTCGCGCGCCGTGGTCGACGAAGCCGAACCCGCGGTGCACTGGCTCGGTCTCGGCGTCGGGACCGGCAGCGGCGAAGCCCGGTTCGAGGCGAGCTTCGGCAAGCGCAAGGTGGTGACGATCACCGTCGCCACAAATACGACCGATGCCACGCGCGAGGCGGTCGTCGCGCACCTGACAGCGCTCTACGGCGCGCAGGTCGACGATGACGGCGATGACGGCGGCCTCGTGTGGAAGAAGAGCAAGCCGGCGATCCGCGTCGACGACTTCGACGGCGCTCGCATCCGCCTCACGGCCGGCAACCTCCCGGTCACCGAATAACATGACGGTAGCCACGATCGTCGTCGGCTGCGACCTGTCCGAGGGCAGCGACCAAGCGCTTGCCCGCGCGATCGGCATCGCCGAGCAACACGGGTCGCTGGTCGTGCTCGTTCACGCCCAAGCCGACGATGCCCAGATCGAAGACGTCGACAACGAGATGCTGAGGCAGCTCGGAGAGGTCAGCGCCGCCGTCCGCATCGAGGAGGCGCGCCAGCTCGCCGATCGCCTTGGCCTGATCCAGAAGCGCGGCCTGCGCACCGAGATCATCAGCCGGATCGGGCCGCCCGCCGAGGTCCTCGCGAACGCCGCCTCCGAGCACAAGGCAGAGCTGATCATCGTCGGAACGCAGGGACGCACCGGCATCTCGCGGTTCCTCCTCGGCAGCGTCGCGACCGCGACGGTCCGGCACGCCCCGTGTGATGTCCTGGTCTGCCGTGGTCCTTCGCCGCAGCTGCCGTTTCAGCGGCCGCTCGTCGCGACCGATTTCTCCCCTGCTGCAACCAGGGCGCTCGCCCACGCCGCGCGGCTCACGGCGCCGGGTGCGGCGATCGAGGTCATCCACGCGTGGCAGCTACCCGCCGGATCGTGGGGCGCCACCCTGCTCGGCCAGGCACGGTTTCCATGGAGCACGGTGCGCGACGCCGTGCTGTCGGGCGCGAAGACCCAGGCCGACAAGATCGCGAAGGACTCGGCCCACCTCGGGCATCCGATCCACGTCGAGCTCGTGCAGGGCCCGCCGACCTCCGTGATCACCCACGCCGCAGAGCGCGGCAGTCACGACCTGATCGCGGTCGGCGCGCATGGCCACCGCGGGGTCCGTCGCTTGCTCCTCGGCAGCGTCGCCGAGAGCACGATCCGTCACTCACCGTGCTCCGTGCTCGTGGTGCACGGGGCGACGCCGGCCTAGATCAGCTACCACCCTCGAGGGTGAGCGCGCCGATCTTGTTGTCTTCCTTCGCCGCAGCGTCGGCGTCGGGGAGCGGCTTCTTCTGTTCGGTGATGTTTGGCCACGTCTCGCTGCTCGCGACCTGCCCCTTGAGGTGATCGGGCCACGACGCGGAATCGACCTCGGCCGCCTTCTTCGCGCCGCTGACGAGGGCATTGATGTCCTTGTAGACAGCCCACTTCGTCGGCAGCTCGCTCTCTTCGAAGATGGCCGTCGTCGGGCACTCGGGCTCGCACGCGCCGCAGTCGATGCACTCGTCGGGGTTGATCGCGATCGAGTTCTTGCCTTCGTAAAAGCAGTCGACCGGGCACACCGCGACGCAGTCGGTGTACTTGCACTTCACGCAGGGGTCAGCGACGACGTATGCCATGACGAGATCTAGCCATAACCCGCCCCTCGTCGGAAGGCATGGACGCCAAGATCGCGCCGGTGCAAAGTGTCGCGGCATGAAAGCGATCGTCTGCTGCCTGCTCGCCGTGGCGCTCGGCTGCCAGCGCGGCGAGGGTGACAAACCGGCGCCCCCAGCGACCGGCTCGACGGGTCCGGGTTCTCCGTACGCGAAGGACATCGAACAGCTGTGTGAGTCGGTGAGCCGGTCGGGCGCGGACAAGATCGAATCGGAGGCTCGTCAACTCACGATCGCCAACTGGCTCGCGGCGAACCTGACGACCCCGGAGTCCCGCAAGTACCTCGTCGAGATCCAGCCGCTCGTCGGAGAGGCCAAGGCAGCGGCCCTCGAGAGCGAAGCGAAACGTGTGGGTCTCTCGAGGTGTGCGCTCGCCGCCGAGTGGCGCACACCGCCGCCCTGACGGAGAGGGTCCAATGCGACCCCGCTGCTGACCCATGCTTCCGAGCTTCACGTGGCCACTGGAGAGCTGAGTTTGAAGAGCTCGACCGTGATCCGCGGAGTGCGGGTCGCTAGACGAGCTTGTCGTCGGCGGGCGTGGGCTCGATGCCGAAGCCTTTCTCGATCACGGCATGCAGACCGTAGAGCAGAGGCGTGATCACGATCGCCACAGCGAGCTTGATCAAGTACGACGTCATCACGACGGAGACGTACTGATCGAACGTCATCTTGCCGCCCCACACGAGTGCCGAGATCACGAAGGTGTCGATCAGCTGTGAGACCGCCGTGGAGCCGGTCGCACGTAGCCACAGCATACGCGTGCCGGTCGCGCGCTTGAGCACCGAGAACACGGAGATGTCCACGAAGCTCGCCACGAGAAACGCGGCCATCGACGACAGCTGGATCTTGGTCGCCTGCGTGAACACGATGTCGAACTCGCGCGGCGTGATCCCACCCCATTGCGGATCCCTCGTCATCTCTGCCCACGGCATTGCGCCCGCCGCGTAGACGATGACCAGCGTGAGGCCGACCATGAGGAACGCGATCAGCGTGACCCGGCGCACCACGCTGCGGCCGTAGAACTCGTTGAGGATGTCCGTGAGGATGAACGTCACCGGGAACGCGAGCTGGCCCGCCGAGAACGGCCATTCCTGCCCGAACGCCACGAACGACGTGACCTTGCCGCCGACCAGATCGCCCACGACGAGGCACACCATGAACGTCGAGACCAGCGTGATGAACAGCGTGAGGCGTGCATCGAGCTTCAAGGCGCGTGACGATCGCACAGATGGCGCAGGTCGCGGTGAGATGTTGTAACGCGGCGACGGTCCATGCCAGGATCCGCGCCATGAGGAGCGCGATGCTTTGCCTACTCGCAGTCGCGGCACCTGCCTGCAACTGGGTTTTCGGCATCGAGGGGACGGTGCAGGCGGACGCCTCCGTCTCCGCGGACGCAGCGCTGCCCACCGCGCGCCTGACGTATCTCGTCGCGGTCACTGACCCGTCAGGTGTTCCGGCGGGCATTCATGAGTTTCGGGGCATCCTGCCGGCTCCGAAAGTGCGGATCGGGCGTGTCGGCGAGGCGCTGACCGACGCACGGATCGACGACGCCGGTTCGATCGACATCCCTGACGAGTACCAAGCGTCGACGTGGCGTCTTGTCTACCAGCTCGAGGGCGACATCCCGCGCGAGATGCATTGGACGACCACCGCTGGGCAGACTCCACACGCGATCGTTCCGCTGTACGGCCGCATCGATCGCGATCCGATTCCCGGAGTCAAAACCACGATGATGCTGACTCCGTCGGGCACCAGCGGACCAGCGAGTTACGGGGGACCGATCGTGTACACGACGGGCTTGTGGACGCAGTCGATATCGCCAGGTCCGTCCACAGGTGCCACGTTGACGCACGACTTCAATCAGTCGATCCAGCTCAGCGGCCCGGAGGGGGCACCGATCGCAGCGAAGGGCGATCAGGTCGTGCTCGTCGACTACATGGGCGAGGACGCTTGCCGCGTCAGCAAGGGCTCTGCCGCATTCACGCTCACGCTCAGCGATGGCCCATCGACGACGATCACCGACGAGCTGTGGGTCAAGAGCCGCAGCACCCAGACGATGTCCGTGTACGTGGGCGAGAGCTACGACCGGATTCGCGTCACCGTTGCCGCCCAAAGCACCGCGACGCGCGCCTTGCAGTTCGGCACCGCGGCCAGCACCACGATGCCCGCGTTCACGCAGCGGATGCCGCGCCAACCGCGGCTTGACCTGCATGGCCCGCTCCTCTTCCCGATGCTCGATTGCGTGGGACCGACCGCAGTCCCGCTTCCGTTCTACAACCAGCCCGCCGCGTTCACCGTGTTTCCACAGCTCGGCCACGTCCAGATGACAGCGAGCCGGCTGGTGGTCGGCGGACCGCGGCTTCACTACGGCGTCGCTGGGGTTGCGCCGATCTCTGGCGGTGGTGCCACGTTTGACACCAGCGTGGCCATGCCAGAGCCGCCGTACCTGCTAGGCGCGCTCGATACCGCGCTCGCAGACCACGCGGACCTTCCTGCCGGCACCGGGCCGCTCGTGCTGACGTGGACGAACGAGCTAGCCCGCAGCGCGGACTACTACGAGATCGTCCTCCATCAGGTCGAGTTCAATCGCTCCGTCCCCGTGCGGGCCTACACGACGACAGCACAGACGCTCACGCTCGACCGCGCTGACCTGGTGAAGGACCTCGAGTACGTGTTCGAGATCCGCGCGGTCCTCGGTGCACCGTTTGTCCAGCTCGCGGACTTCACGCGCTACCTGCCGACGCAGTCGACCGCCGTCGTGTGGACGCACACGTTCTTCGCGCGGTAGCGATCAGCCCTCTGCGGGCGCCCGGACGAGCGAATCGATCGCTTCGACGAGCGCGGCGCCACTGATCGGCTTGAGGATCACGCGATCCACGAGCGCGGCGATCGCCGGCCCCACCGCTTGGCCCGTGAACATCAGGATCGGCACGCTCGGCGCGAGCTCGCGAATCCGCGGCACGAAGGTCTCGCCCGCCGCGCCCGGCATCGAGCGGTCCAGCAGAATGATGTCGAGCCGCGCGCTCGTGCCGAGGTGCGCGAGACCGGCTTCGCCGCTCGCGACGGCGTCGACGCCATACCCCTCGCTCGCCAGCAGCGAGCTGACCGCGTTACGAACCGCCGCATCGTCATCTACAAGCAGGACGCGGCCGCGCGCCGAGATCGATGCTTGTAGAGATGCGACGACTGTTTGCGCACGACCGGTGCCTGGCAGGATGACCTTCATCGTGGTGCCGACGCCGGGCGTCGACGTGCAGGTGATCGAGCCGTGGAGCTCGCGCACGATCGCGTAGCTGGTGGTGAGTCCGAGCCCGGTTCCGCCTCCAACGGACTTGGTCGTGAAGAACGGGTCGAAGGCGCGCCGCGCAACCTCTTCGGTCATGCCGGCTCCATCGTCGGTGATCGTGATGCAGACACTTGGAATCTCGGCGCCCGCGGGCTCTGGAACCGCCTCGACCGTGATCGAGATGAGCTGTGTCGGACGCGCACTGTCCGCGACGGCGTCGCGGGCGTTGACGAGCAGGTTCATCAGCACCTGCTCGATCTCGTTCGGGCTGCAACGAACCGACGGCAGCCCAGGTGCGATCGCGCACGCCAGTCCGATATGGCGGTCGAACGTGTTCCGGCACATCGCCACGACCTGCTCGATCACGGTGCCGATTTGCTGGGGCCCGCGTTCGATCGGTGCGCGCTGGCCCGTGAACGTCATGAGCTGGCGCACCAGCTCGGCGCTGCGCATGGCGGAGTCGAGGGCTGCATCGATCAGCGTCCGGTTGTGCTCGGAGCTCCGCTTGGCCAAAACTTCGAGCGTGCCGACCATGACCGTCAGCATGTTGTTGAAGTTGTGAGCGACGCCCGCGGCGAGCTGGCCCACGGCATCGAGCCGTTGCGCGTGACGGAGCTGCTCCTCGAGCTCGTGCTGCTGGGTGACATCGAGGCTGCCGCCGATCATCCGCGCCGGAGAGCCATTTGCGTCGAGCTCGGTGAACCCACGCGACAGGATCCAGCGGACCGATCCGTCGTCGGTGATGATTCGATGGATCGGGCCGCTGAACGGGCCGCCTGCGATCGAAGCCGCGGTGCCCGCGCGAAGCATCTCCCGATCGTCGGGATGCGCGAGCTCGTCGATATAGGTTCCGAGATCCACGGTTTTCGCGCGGCCGTAGACCTCGTGCGTCCGGGGGTACCAGTGGACTGCATTGGTCGCGGGCGTCCAGCTCCACAGACCGATGCCGGTGGCCTCGATCGCGACGCGAAGCTGTTCCTCGCTGCGCCGCAATGCGAGATCACCCACGACATGACGGCTGACGTCGACGACCACGAGACATACGCCCGGCGTCCCCGATGGCCCGGCGAGCGGAGAGACGAAGGTTTCGTAGTGAGCAGTCCCCCCGCCCGGCGCCATCCCGATCGCCTCGTACGTTCCCGGGACCCCGGTCGCGAGCACCCTCGCGATGCATGCACGTGCCGCAGGGACCGAGCTTGGGTCGAGGAAGTCGAACAAGTCCTTACCAACCACGTCCTCCATCGAGCTTGGCGGTTCCACGCGGTTGATATAGAGAATCCGGAGATCTGCGTCGGTCCGGACGATGAATGCAGGCACCGCTCCGAGCAGCCTCTCGAGGAACACCGCCGCATCCGGCAGCGGCGCGCGTACGGCCGCGAGCTGCAAACGCAGCTCCGCTACCTCCGCTTCGAGCGCACTCACCCGATCGTTCATCGGACCATCCTACCCGGACCATTCCCCGCTGCCACTGCGTCCGTCATCCGTTCGGACACCATCCGCCCTCCGGCCAGACCGGACAGCGGCGCGCGTGAATTCACGACGTTGCCGTTGGCACGCGGCGTGGACACGCCTCGCCCGGAGGTTTCCATGTCCGCGCAAGAGAAGAAGAACAAGAGCATCGGTGAAGCGATCCGTGCCATTCACAAACAGTTCGGTTCGGGGTCGATCATGCGGCTCGACAACAGCGAGGTGCAGCCGGTCGACGTGATCCCCACCGGCTCGATCGCGCTCGATGTCGCCCTCGGGTGCGGCGGCCTGCCGCGCGGCCGGATCATCGAGATCTACGGGCCGGAGTCCTCGGGCAAGACCACGCTGACCTTGCACGCGATCGCCGAGGCCCAGCGCGCCGGCGGCGTCTGCGCCTTCATCGATGCCGAGCACGCGCTCGACACCGACTACGCCCGCCGGCTCGGCGTCGAGCTCGAGGACCTCCTGGTCTCGCAACCCGACTGCGGCGAGCAAGCGCTCGAGATCACCGATACGCTCGTGCGCACCGGAGCGATCGACCTGATCGTCGTGGACTCCGTCGCCGCACTCACGCCACGCGCCGAGATCGAGGGCGACATGGGCGATGCCCACATGGGTCTGCAGGCCCGGCTGATGAGCCAGGCCTTGCGCAAGCTCACCGCGCAGATCTCCAAGACGCGGACCATCGTGATCTTCATCAACCAGCTCCGCCAGAAGATCGGCGTGGTCTACGGCAACCCCGAGACCACCACCGGTGGCAACGCGCTCAAGTTCTACTGCTCGGTCCGCCTCGATATCCGGCGCAAAAAGGCGATCAAGCGCGGCGATGACACCATCGGCAGCGAGTGCAAGGTCAAGGTCGTCAAGAACAAGCTCGCGCCGCCGTTCCGCGAGGCGGACTTCGAGATTCTCTATGGCACGGGCATCAACAAGCTCGGCGAGCTCGTCGATACGTC
>JAYUYE010000458.1:0-4378 GCA_043752985.1 Myxococcales bacterium | reverse complement strand
TCTGTTCGGAGCTGGAGGATGATAGTTTATTCTGTGCAGGGCGAACCCGAGTGAACTCCTCCCGAGCGGTCGCTCTCCTGCTGGCCAGCTGTGCGTCTACCGCAACGCCTGCGCCGACCACGGCACCCAGGCCGGTCGTCGAGACCGAGTCCGATCCATGATCCGCCCTGCCCTGTTCACGCTCGCCCTCGTGGCGTGCAGCTCGCCGCCTGGGCTCGCCGGCATCGATGCGCCGCCACCGGCGATCGATGCAACCGACGCTGCGCCCGATGCACCAACGTGCGGCCTGCGCGGTGGGATCCGCGGCAAGACCTCGCGGACGATCATGGCCGATGGGCTGACCCGCACCTATCAGCTCTATCTGCCCGCCAGCGATCCGCGGACGCCGATCCCGCTCGTGTTCGTCCACCACGGCTACACGATGTCGGGTCAGCAGATGTTCGACATCACCGGCTACAAGCAGCTCGCCGACGACGAGAACATCGCGGTCGTGTTCCCGGATGGCCAGGGCGGTCCGCTGTCGAACGGGGCGCCGTGGAACGTCGGCACCGGCGTCTGCAGCAGCACCGCGGGTGCACCCCCGAGTGCAACCGGCGACGACTTCGCGATGATCGACGCGATCACGGCGGACCTCGCCGAGGACCAGTGCCTCGATCGCGAGCACGTGTTCGTGACCGGATTCTCGATGGGCGGCTACTTCGCACACCACGCCGGCTGCATGCGCCCCGACATCAAGGGCATCGCACCGCACTCGGGTGGTGCGCATGATCTGACCGCGTGCCCGTCGGTGAAGAAGCCGATCATCATGTTCCACGGGACCGGCGACACGCTCGTCCCGGCGAGCTGCAGCGATCCGCGAGCAGCGACCGCGTGGGCCGAGCACAACGGCTGCGCGACCACGACCACGAGCCGCACCGTCACCGGTGGAACGTGCGAGCGCTACGACGGCTGCCCCGCGGGCGGCCAGGTCGAGGTCTGCACGTTCACCGCGATGGGCCACTGCTGGGCCGGCGGCGCACTGGCGTCGGGAATCTACGCGTGCCCTGCTTACGACAGCGCGACGCAGCTGACCTGGAGGTTCTGGAAGACGAACGCCTGGTGATCACTGACCCGGGACGAAGATCTCGGGCATCAGGTGGCGCGGTGTGGCGACCGGCGGATCCTGCTCCGACGCAGTCGCCTTCTTGCCGTCCCACACGCGTGCGAACTGCGTCTCGAACGCGGTGAGCACCTTCGCCACCTTGATGAAGTAGATGTTCTCGAAGTTGTCGTTGAAGCCGGCGCCGGTCAGGTTCGCCGCGCCCGTCAGCGAACCTGGCAGCCCTGGATCTCGCCGGCGGCGCCCGCACCCGTCTGGATGCATGCGTTCGCGGCGCGGATCACCATGTCGCGAGTCGGGATGAAGCAGCTGCCATCCTTCTTGGTCTGGCTGATCCACTTGATGAGGCCGGTGCGCCACGCCCACAGCCGCGCGCCGGATGCATCGCCGAACGATGCGGCGTTCGAGTAGTCGTCGTTCCAGTTGAAGAACGAGCCGCCCCAGTTGGTCTCGGTGTTGAGCTTCACGAGCTCGGCCGGCGGGTTCTTCATGATCTCCTCGAACCGGATCGCCGAGGCCTGCATGCACAGCCGGCCGGCATCGCTGCCCTCGCCGAAGCTGTACGTCGGGTTGTGACCGCCGGACCACTTCTGCCAGAACTCGGTGCCGCCGAGGTTGAAGCCAGTGCTGCCGGCATCGGGATAGTCATAGTCAGTCGGCGCGACGGTTCCCGCGGGGAACGTCACGATCGCCTTCGTCACATCGCGGGCCTCGGCGTACGGATCCGCCGGCGGGTTCGCGCAGCGCTCGGCCGTCGCGGCTTGGAGCTGGGAGAAGGCCGTGCGGCCGACGTAGGAGACCGCATCGACCTCGGCAACATCGTCGAACAGGTTGTCATCGGCGCCGCCAAAGCGCGCATCGGCGCCATCGCGGTGCGTGGTCAGATTCTTGGCGGCGCGCGAGTGCACGCCGGCATCCTCGAGTGCCGCTGCCGTGATGCCCTCGTTGAGGTACTTCACGATCGCCTGCTTCTCGCACGCGGTCAGCGTCTCGCCATCCGCCTTGCCGTCGGACAGGCCGACGTCGTTCTCCCCGTCGATGGCGTCGTCGGAGACGCAGCCGGTGGCGGCGACCAGGGACAGTGCGAGGAGGGTGGCATGGCGCATGGCTGACCTTCGAGCAAGCTGCGCGCCAGTGCATGTGCCTGTGATTGCACGGGCCCGCGCCGACCACGCTCACTGCCGGCAACTCGAGCGGCCGGGGTTCGGGAAGCCACCGTCGTGCACGTCGATGCGCGACTCGCGAGACAGTTTGTTCCTCGCCAGGGGGATGCGCATCGGTCCCCCATCCCCTATCTCCTACCCATGCGTTCGCCGTTCGCCCCCGTCTTGCTCGCGCTGGTGGCGCTGACCGCGTCCCTCGTGCGGTGGGCGGTGCAGGGTTCGGGGAACCTCTACACGGCGGTTGCGAAGCGATTTTACGTTCCCGATCCCGACCTCGGCTGGAAGATCGCGCCGGAGCACCCGGTGTGGCTCGGCCTCGAGGTGTGCGCGATCATCGCGGCGATCGCGATCGGCCTGGCCGTGGGTGGTCTCGTGATCCGCAAGCTCGAGACCCGGCGCGGGACGCCTCACCGCGTGCTCCGCCTCGCCGCGTGGGCCGTTGCCGCCGTGCCCCTCATCGTTCCGGTGGTCGCGTTCAGCAGTGGCGGCGCTCCGGCCGGCGCTCGCGACGTGCTGCCCGCCGCCCGCGCGGTCGCTCTCGAAGAGGGAGTGCAAGGCTCGATCGATCTACCCGCGGGGACCTATGCGGTCGTCGCGCACAGCGGCAACGCGATCACCGCAAAGCTCACCGCGGGAGGCGAAGCGTTCGAGGCACGATTCTCGGGTGACGTCGCCGGGTCGATCACGATCGATCCACGCGCGCTCGGCACCCAGACCACCGGCGAGGTCAGCGTGGCCACCGCATCGGTCGACACCGGCATCGGCGAGCGGAGCAAGCATGCGCGCGAGGGCTATCTGCTCGCGACTGCACATCCGCGTCTGACCTTCACGCTCGGCACGCTGATCGCCGCGCGGCAGGACACGCCGAACACCGTCGCGTTCCGCGCGCTCGGAACGGTCACGCTGATCGGCAGGACCCACCCGGTCGAGGTGATCGGCACGCTGTCGCGGCCCGATGCCGCAGGCCTCGCGCGCCTCGGCCTCACCGGTGACGTGCTGATCGTCAACGCGCAGCTCTCGCTCCGGATCAAGGACACCGCTCTCGCGCCCGACGCCGCCGACTTCGACGGCGATCTCATCCCCGTCAACGTCACCCTGATGTTGCGCCGTAACCCACTGCCTGGAAAATCCATATGAAGACCGTTGTCTCCGCTGTCCTCGTGGCCCTCGCCTTTGCCGCCGCTCCGGGCTGCAAGAAGCAGGAGGCCGCTCCGCCCGCGCCCACCGCGACCGCACCGACCCCCGGGTCTGCCGCCGCCGCACCTGCGCCCGTGGCCACCGCAGACCACATCACCGTGCTCGCCAAGCACGAGCCGGCCAAGCCCGGTGATCCGGTCAAGGTGAGCTTCTCGCGGTTCACCGTCACCAGGGCGACGTTCGACCCCGCGAACCTCGAGGGCGGCACGGCGACGATCGAGGTCGATCTCGCGAGCCTGTCCTCGGGCTCCGAGAAGCGCGACGGCCACCTGAAGACGGCCTCGTACATCGACCTCGCGAAGTTCACGACCGCGACGATCGACGTCGTGAACGTCAAGAAGCAGGGCGACAAGAGCTACACCGCCGATGCGAAGGTGAAGTTACGCGATCTCGAGAAGACCTACCCGGTGACGTTCGAGGTCTTCGAGACCACTGCCGACAGCGTGCGGATCAAGGGCCAGCAGAAGTTCACGCGCGGCGACTTCAAAGTCGGCACGGAGCCGGGTCCCGAGGAGTCGGTCGCAAAGGAGCTCGAGATCCAGCTCCAGCTCACGCTGAAGAAGACCTGAGCGCACGCTCCAGTACCGGGGTTCCACGGCGTGGTGAACGGGGCATGGACTCTCGGAGCAGAGCACCCAAGAACCCAGGAGAGCCAAGCAGGGCTCGACCCGGTCAGCGTTCTCCATAGACCCTCGGCTTGGGTCCCTCTGGTTCTTGGCTGCTCACCCTGTTCACCCGCTCGCTCAGGCGATGAACCAGAAATCGAGCGCGGAGCGGGCGGTACACGGTCGGCAAGGCGCGATGCACGCGCCGAGCCGGTAGCGCTACTTCGTGACCTCGAGGTTGAGCGCGTGCGTGTACTTGCTGTACTCGGCGTCGACTGTCGGCTTCGCACCGTAGAGGAAGTGATCCTTCGCGG
>JAYUYE010000457.1:0-1625 GCA_043752985.1 Myxococcales bacterium | reverse complement strand
GCGCCGTAGCGACGCCTTCCTTGCCAGTGCCGGACTCACCGACGATCAGCACGGACGTCGAGGTCGCAGCGATCCGCTGGATATCCGCGAACAGCTTGAGCATCTGCGGCGTGCGCGCGATCATGCCGGCGAGCTCGGTGGTCTCGGTCGGAGCGGGAACATTGCGGCGCACCGCATCGTCGAACCGGATCGCCGTTCCGCCGAGCGAGACGATGGTGCCGGGCGGAACGATCGCGCGCTCGATGCGCACCGCCCCGACGTAGGTTCCGTTCGTCGATCCAAGGTCGGTCACGAGGATGCCGCCGGCCTGTGCCGACGCCTCGAGGTGGTAGCGGGAGATCGTGAAGTCGCTGATCGCGAGCGCGTTGTCGCGCGCGGTCCCGACCGAGAGGGCCTCGCTCCCGGTGGCGCTCGCGCCCCGGTCCGGCCCGTCGACGACCTCGACGCGGAGCGACGTCACCACCTGGACGGCGGGGCGTTGGTGAAGCTGGGTCTCTTTGTCGGTCATGGGGCTCTTGGCTGTCGGGTGTCCCCTACAACGGTGCAGGTCCGACCCGACAACCGCGGGAATAGTTATCCCACAAGTGCGCGAGTTTCCAGGACGGGCATGTGGGTCCGAGGCTTGCTGGAGCAAGGTGCATGCGGATGCTCGCCCCCTTTCTCCTCGTCAGCTTGGTCGCCTGTGACCAGGGCCCAGGACCCGGTCCGGGACCCGATGATGACGATGATGATCTCCCGTCCCCGACCGCGGTGTACCTCACACCGCCCCAGCACCTGACCCGCGCGTCCATCGCGATCCGCGGCATGCGGCCGTCGGTCGCGGATCTCGAGGCCGTCGATGCGGATCCCGGCGCGTTGCCCGCGATCATCGATCGCTACCTGACGTCACCGCAGTTCGCGGCGACCATGCGCGAGCTGCACAACGAAACGTTACTGATGCGGCTCGAACAGCCCGCCTTCACGTATCCCGCGATGGGCCCGCTCGCGACCGCGACGGCGCGTCAGATCAACAGCATCTTCGAGGAGCCGCTGCGGCTGATCGAGGACGTCGTGATGACGGACAAGCCGTACACGACGATCGTCACTGCCGACTACACGATGGCGAACAAGGCTGTCGCCGACGTGTGGGGCCTGCCCCCGGTCGCCAGCTACGACACCTGGCAGAAGCGCCAGTACGCTGCCGACCGCCGCGGCTCCGGCGTGCTCGGCATGGACGTGTTCTACAACCGCAATCGATCGGCGGGCTTCAACTATCATCGTGGCCGCGCGAACACGATCTCTCGCGCATTCCTGTGTCACGACTTCCTCGACTCGGACATCGTGCTCGACACGACGATCGATCTCGCGGATCCGGATGTCGTCGCGAACGCGGTGATCGCGAACAAGTCGTGCGCGGGTTGCCACCAGACGCTCGATCCCCTCGCGAGCTACTTGTTCACGTGGCGCAACACCCTCGGGCCCGTCGCGGTCGATGGTTATCCGGTCACGTACTTTACGCCCGCGACGTCCGAGCGCTGGCGGACGGCGACCAAGCGCTCACCGATGTTCTTTGGTGCGCAGGCGACCGGTATGAACGGCCTCGGCCGCGTGATCGCCGATGACCCGCGGTTCGCGCGCTGCACCGC
>JAYUYE010000456.1:0-4385 GCA_043752985.1 Myxococcales bacterium | reverse complement strand
ATCTTTTGAACATGTTCAGATCAAACCTGGTCGTCCTCCTGCCCTACGCCGTGATCGCCATCGTCCTCACGATCTGGCTCGCGCGTCAGCTGTCTCGCCACGGCGAGGTGTTCCTCCACGCCGTGTTTCCCGGTCGCCACGACCTCGCCGATGCCATCAACCAGCTGCTGGTGATCGGCTTCTACCTCGTCAACATCGGCTGGGCGCTGTTGCTGCTCCGCGCGGACGAGATCCGGGTCGACAACCCGACCGACGCGATCGCACTACTGACCACCCGGCTCGGTACCCTGTTGCTGCTGCTCGGGATCGCTCATCTGGCGAACCTCTACGTGTTCCACCGCGTGCGTCGCGGCGCGGAGTCCACGAAGCTCGCTGCATGACAACCCGCAAGCGTCCCGCGAAGAAACCGGTGCGCAGGGCGCCGCGGGCCGTCGACGGCGAACGCAAGCGCGATGCAACACGGCGTACGCTCCTCGAGCGTTCGCTCAAGCTGTTCCAGCAGCGCGGCATCGAGGCGACCACGATGCGCGACATCGCGAAGGCGGCGGGGATGTCGCTCGGCGCCGCGTATTACTATTTCCCGTCCAAGGAAGCGCTGGTGTTCGCGTACTACGAGGACAACCAGGCCGAGCTCGAAGCGCTGCGACCGTCCGGTACGGTACGCGAGCGGCTCGGGATGATCTTCCACGGCAAGCTCGACACGATCCGCCCGCAGAAGAAGATGCTCGCCACGATCGTCCAGCGCCTCATGGACCCGACGGATCCGGTCAGTGCATTTTCTGCCCAGACCCGCTCCGTGCGCGACCGCGCGATGGCGGTCCTCGCGGCGTCGCTCGACGGCTCGGGGCTCCCCCCCACGGTGATTCCGTTCGCGGTCCGCGCGCTGTGGCTGCTGCAGCTGGCGATGATGCTGGTCTACGTCACCGACGACAGTCCCGGCGAGCAACGCACTCACGCGCTGGTCAACGAGGCCCTCGACATGATCGTACCCATGCTTCCGATCCTGGCGACGCCGATGGGTCAGGCAATTGCCGAGAAGGTCCAGGGTGCGCTGGCCCGTGCTGGGATCAGCGCCCCTGCGGTATAATCAGGCCATGCATCCCGACCTGCACGCGACCCTCGCCGCCGTCGATCCCGAGATCGCCGAGCTGATCGCTTCCGAGGAACGTCGCCAGCGCAACAAGATCCGCCTGATCGCCTCGGAGAACTACGTCTCGGGCGCCGTGCTCGCCGCGACCGGCTCCGTCCTGACGAACAAGTACAGCGAGGGCTATCCGGGCAAGCGCTACTACGAAGGTCAGCAGTACATCGACCAGATCGAGCAGCTGTGCATCGATCGCGCGAAGGCGCTGTTCGGCGCCGAGCACGCCAACGTCCAGCCCTACTCCGGCTCTCCGGCGAACCTCGCCGTGTACTTCGCGTTCCTCAAGCCCGGCGACACGGTCATGGGCATGGGGCTTCCGGCCGGCGGCCATTTGACGCATGGCTGGAATGTCTCGATCACCGGCAGCTACTTCCGCGCGGTGCAGTACGGCGTCCGCAAGGACACGCACCGCATCGACCTCGACGAGGTCCGCGAGCTCGCGCGCAAGGAGAAGCCGAAGCTGCTGTTCGCCGGCGGCACCGCGATCCCGCGCCAGATCGACTTCGCCGCATTCGGCGAGATCGCGCGCGAGGTCGGCGCCGTGTTCGTCGCGGACATCGCTCACATCTCCGGTCTCGTCGCCGCGGGCGCGCACCCGTCGCCGGTCCCGGTCGCCGACGTCGTGTCGACCACGACACACAAGACGCTGCGCGGCCCACGCGGCGGCATGCTGATGTGCAAGAGCACGCATCAGAAGGCGATCGATCGCGCCGTGTTCCCCGGCCTCCAGGGTGGCCCGCACAATCACACCACTGCGGGCCTCGCGATCGCACTCAAGGAAGCGGCGACCGCGGAGTTCACGAAGTACGCGTACCAGATCATCGCGAACTCGCGCGCGCTCGCGGCTGCGCTCGTCGAGCGCGGCTGGAACCTGATCACCGGCGGCAGCGACAATCACCTGATCCTCGCCGACATGACGCCGAAGAACGTCCCCGGCAAGATCGCCGCGAAGGCGCTCGACGTCGCAGGCGTCGAGCTCAACTACAACAGCATCCCATTCGACCCGCGCAAGCCGTTCGATCCGTCCGGCGTTCGCATCGGCACGGCGGCGGTCACGAGCCGCGGCATGCGCGAGCCCGAGATGAAGCAGATCGCTGCCTGGATGGACCAGGTTGTCAATGCGCCGAGCAATGCCGCGCTGCACGAGACCGTGGCCGGCGAGATCCGTGAGCTGTGCGCGAAGTTCCCGGCGCCCGGCCTCCTGATCTGACATCGGCTACGATCGGCGGATGTGGGTCGCGTTCCGCCTTGCCCTCGCGGTTCTCGGCTTCGTGATCCGCCAGCTCAGCCACCGCAGAAAGAGGAAGATCGACGGGTGGTACGAGGGCGTCGGGTCCTTCGAGGACCGCGATCGACAAACGATCGGGATGGAGCGGCGCTCGCCCACGTGGATGCGCTGTCACGCCGAGAGACCGGTGGACCAGCTGTTCAAGCGGCTCGGCATCGCGAACGAGGTCGAGACCGGCGACGACCGATTCGACGACCTGGTGTACGTGACCTGCGATCACCCGTACATCCAGGCGCTGCTCGTCGAGTCGCCCGAGCTGCGCGACGCGCTCGTCCAGGTGTTCGAGGCAGGCTACTCGCGCGTCGTCTTCAACGGCTCGACGGTGGCGATCCGGCGCACGGACGGCATCCGCCCCACCGCCCGCGACTGGCAACTGCTCAAGCAGCTCCACGCCGCGTCCGCGCGCCTCGAGGACGAGCTACCGAGGCGCTTCGCGGACCCGTTCCTGTGGAAGGCGCTCGTCATCGAAGGCGTCATCTGGGGCCTCGCCGGCTATGCGGTAAGTGTCTTCGTAAGCCTGCGGTCTCTCAAAGAAGAGAACATCCACGTCTCGGCCGGCGCCGTGATCTCTCTCGGGCTCATGGTCGCGGCCATCGCATTCGTGATGCTTTCCGGGCTGATTGTCCTGACGATGCGGGGCTCGTCGCGCGGCCACCGCGTGATCGTCGAGAGCGCGCTCTTGCTTTTGCTCTCTCTTCCCATCACCGCCATCGGGGTCGTCGGGGACACGAACCGTGCACTCGACAATGCTGCACCGACGCTGATCAACCGCACGCACACGCATTGCGAGAAGCGTGCGCATCAGGGCCGGACGGGCACGTCCTACACGTATCACCTGTGGCTCGAGCCCACCGCCGAGAGCGAGGGACCCACGCTGCCGAGCTCGTTCAAGATCTCGCGCGAGCTGTGCGCGGTGGCCTTGCCGGGCGGAACCGTGTCGCTCACGATCGGCCCCGGGCGCTGGGGACTCCCGTGGTACCGGCGCGTTCAGATCCGCAAAAGAGTGTGGTCCGCGCCGAGCTAGCGACGTCGGGCGCGAACGGGCGCGACCTTCGCGGCGTTCTGCATCGCCACGACGTGATCGAGGATCCGGTGCGCGACCTCCGCCTTGGTACCGGCCGGGACCTCGATCGCACCGCTCGTGTCGACGAGCGTGACGCGATTGGTATCGACCGCGAAGCCCGAGCCGGGCTCGCTGACATCGTTGGCGACGACGAGGTCGCACTTCTTCGACGCCAGCTTCTTCTCGGCGTTTCCGATCACGTCCTCGGTCTCGGCGGCGAACCCGACAAGTAGCGGCGTCTTCTTCGTGCCGCGCTTCTTGCCGAGCTCCGCGAGCAGGTCGGGGTTCTGGACAAGCTCGATCGACGCACGCGGTCCGAGCTGACCACGCTTGATCTTCTGCTTCGCCTCCTTCTCGGGGCGATAGTCGGCGACGGCCGCGGTCATCACGACCACGTCGGCGTCCTTGGTCGCGTCGTTGAGCGCCCACTGCAGCTGGGTCGCGTTCTCGACGCTCATCGTAGTCACGCCGATCGGCGGCGGGATCGAGCTCGGGCCGAGGACAAGCGTCACCGACGCACCACGGCGCTGCGCAGCGGCCGCGATCGCGACGCCCATCTTGCCGGAGCTGCGATTGCCGACGAACCGGACCGGATCGATCGCCTCGTAGGTCGGGCCCGCGGTCACGACGACGCGAACGCCAGCGAGATCCTGATTCGACAGTACGTGCGCTGCCGCCTCGACGATATCCGCGGGCTCCGCGAGGCGGCCTGGCCCTGTCCACCGGCACGCGAGGAACCCATCACCGGGGCCGACGACGTGATAGCCAGCGACGTCGACGAGACGAAGGAGGTTCGTCTCGGTCAGCGGATGGGTCCACATGTTGACGTTCATCGACGGCGCGACGAGTACCGGCGCACGCGTGGCGAGCACCACGGAGCTCACCGCATC
>JAYUYE010000455.1:0-1626 GCA_043752985.1 Myxococcales bacterium | reverse complement strand
CTACGGTACCACCACGCTCGCGGAGATCGACCGCGAGCTCACCATCCGTGCGAAGGCCCGCGGCGCCACGCTGCGTTGCGCCCAGTCGAATCTCGAGGGCAAGCTGGTCGACCTGATCCAGCGCGCCCGCGGCTGGGCCGACGCCATCCTGATCAACCCCGGCGGCTACACGCACACGTCCGTGGCGATCCGCGATGCGATCGACGCCGTCGCGCTACCCACGGTCGAGGTCCACCTCTCGAACCTTCACGCCCGCGAGCCGTTCCGCCAGGAATCGTTGACCGCTGCGAAGTGCATCGGACAGATCTGCGGCTTCGGGGCACAAAGCTACTACCTGGGACTGGACGCGGCCCTATCGCATGTGGAAGCTACCGTTCGCGATGGCCAAAAAAGGCAAGGACGACGCTGATCAAGCCGGTACGGACGACGTGCTCGCGATAGCCCGAGGGCTCGCGCAGATCGTCACCGATCACCACCTGACCGAGCTGATCGTCGAGACCCACGGAACCACGGTCACCGTGCGCCGGCAGACGGCAGTCGCGATGGCAGCCCCGATACAGATGCAGATGCCGATGGCTGCCCCGCAGCAGCAGGCAGCTGGCAGCTCGGCACCCGCGGGGGGGCCGCTCGCAGTCGTCGACGACAAGTCGCACGTCGTGACGTCGCCGTTCGTCGGAACGTTTTATCGCAAGCCCAACCCGGACTCGCCGAACTACATCTCCATCAACGACCGGATCGAGAAGGGCGCCGTGCTCTGCATCGTCGAGGCGATGAAGCTCATGAACGAGATCGAGGCGGACGTCTCCGGCACGGTCATCGGAATCCTCGTCGAGGATGGCGCCCCCGTCGAGTACGGGCAGGCCTTGTTCAAGATCGTTCCGTAGGACCACGCAGATGTTTCGCAAGGTCCTCGTTGCCAACCGCGGTGAGATCGCGCTGCGCGTGATCCGCGCGTGCAAGGAGCTCGGCCTCGAGTCCGTCGCCGTGCACTCGACCGCAGATGCCGACGCGCTGCACGTGAAGTTCGCTGATCAGGCGGTGTGCATCGGTCCGCCGCCGTCCGCCAAGAGCTACCTCAACGTGCCGATGATCATCTCGGCCGCCGAGGTCACCGGCGCCGATGCGATCCATCCCGGCTATGGTTTTCTCTCGGAGAATGCCGACTTCGCCGAGGT
This sequence comes from Myxococcales bacterium, assembly GCA_043752985.1. Classification (GTDB taxonomy): domain Bacteria; phylum Myxococcota_A; class Polyangia; order Haliangiales; family Haliangiaceae; genus JABFXX01. Next base: position 451 of record JAYUYE010000455.1, on the reverse strand, counting down.
CTGTCGCAAGTGCAAGCTGACGTGGATCGGCCCATCGCCCGATGCGATGAGGCTGATGGGCGACAAGATCCGCGCGCGCGAGGCGATGGCGAAGGCCGGCGTGCCAATGCTGCCGGGCACCGCGGGCATTCACGACGAGATGCAGCTCCTCGAGGCGGCCGAGAAGATCGGCTTTCCGGTGATCCTCAAGGCGAGCGCCGGCGGCGGTGGGCGCGGCATGAAGATCGTCTTCGAGAAGTCAAAGCTGCTCGCTGCCTGGTCCGCGGGACGCACCGAGGCGCAGGCCGCGTTCGGTAACCCCGAGATGTTCATGGAGCGGTACTGCGAGAGGCCGCGGCACATCGAGATCCAAGTGATCGGCGACAAGCACGGTCACTACACGCACCTCAACGAGCGCGAGTGCTCGATCCAGCGCCGGCACCAGAAGGTGATCGAGGAGGCGCCGAGTGCC